>JBIOXP010000578.1:0-3636 GCA_044869705.1 Binatia bacterium
ATAGTCATTGTTCCGCGCCGCTTTTTGCAAAAGATGAATCGTGCGTGGATTGAACAGATGCAGTTCGCCGTCTCTGCGGTATTGGTACTTCCCATGCACGTCGAGAGTATGACCGTTGAGCGGATAAGTGGGAAATGCGCGGGCGTGCTGTTGCTCGGCTTCGCGGGCGATCTCCTCCAGGCCGATTCCGCCGACCCGCGACGGCGTCCACGTGAAATACTTGTCGATTAATTCCTGGTGCAGACCTACCGCCTCGAAGATTTGCGCACCGCAATAGGACTTGATCGTAGAAATGCCCATCTTCGCCATGACTTTGACGACGCCCTTGTACACTGCTTTGTCATAACCCTTCACGGCATCATGATAGCTGATGTTTTTGAGCAAACCCTCGTGAATCATATCGTTCAAACACTCATACACGAGGTACGGATTGATCGCCTGGGCGCCGTAGCCGAGCAGCAGACAGAAATGATGCACTTCCCGGGGTTCTCCCGACTCGAGCACCAGTCCTACGCGCGTGCGTGTGCCGGCGCGGATCAAATGATGATGCAATCCGGCGGTCGCGAGCAAGGCAGGGATTGGCGCATGGGTTTGATCAACTCCTCTATCCGACAAAATCAAAATCGTCGATCCTTCAGTGATGGCTTGATCCGCGGCGTCGAAAAGCGCGTTTAACGCCCGCTCCAATCCCTTTTTACCTTTGCCCACATCGAAAACGATCGGCAGCGTCTTGGACTTGATTCCCGGCTGATCAATGCTTCGGAGCTTTTCGATTTCGGAATTCCTCAATATCGGCTCCGGTAGTCTGAGCTGCCTGCAGCTCTGCGGCTTGGCATCGATGAGATTCGCTTCGCTGCCGAGCGTAAGTGTCGTCGAGGTAATGAGCTCTTCGCGAATCGGATCGATCGGGGGATTGGTGACCTGCGCAAATAGCTGCTTAAAATAGTTGTAAAGCAACTGCGGTTTGTCGGACAAAACGGCCAATGGCGTATCGGTACCCATCGAGCCCACGGGCTGGATCGCGTTTTGCGCCATCGGCCCGATGTTCACGCGTAAGTCTTCAAAGTCGTATCCGAACGACTGTAGCCGCTGAAGCGTCGCCTGATGATTAACGGCCGGCGCTTTTTCAGCGACGTCCGGCAGATCACCGAAGCGCACGAGGTTCTTGTTCAGCCACTCGGCGTAAGGTTTCGCCGCTGCCATCTCTTCTTTCAACTCTTCATCGCTGATGATCCGGCCTTCGCTGGTATCGACCAGAAACATTCGCCCGGGTTGAAGTCGCCGTTTTTCCAAAACTCGTTCAGGCGGTACGTCGAGGACACCGACTTCGGAAGCCATGATCACCAGATCGTCCTTGGTCACGTAGTAGCGCGAGGGTCTGAGGCCGTTTCGGTCGAGCACCGCGCCGACCACTGTTCCGTCCGTGAAGGCGATTGATGCCGGGCCATCCCAAGGCTCCATTAAACTGCTGTGATACTCGTAAAATGCGCGCTTTTTGGCGTCCATGCTTTCATGATTTTCCCAAGGTTCGGGAATCATCATCATCACCGCATGGGGCAAGGAGCGACCGCTCAACGCGAGGAACTCCAGGCAATTGTCGAATTTTGCGGAATCACTGCCGTCTTCCTGAATAATTGGAAAAACATCTTTCACATCTCGACCGAAAAGATCCGATGCCACCATACCTTGCCGCGCATGCATCCAATTTTCGTTGCCGCGCAGCGTATTGATCTCACCGTTATGGATCAGATAGCGGTATGGGTGCGCGCGTCCCCAACTGGGAAAAGTATTCGTACTGAATCGTGAGTGCACGACGGCAATCGCGCTTTCCACCAGTGGATCGGACAGATCCGGATAAAAGGTCGTCACCTGCCGAGGCGTCAGCATGCCCTTATAAATCAGAGTGCGGCAGGACATGCTCGGAACATAAAAAAAGTCGCCGCCGGCTACGCCGCTATACCGGATCGCATTTTCCGCTCGCCGTCGGATCACGTAGAGCTTGCGCTCGAACTCTATCTCGTCATGAATATCGGCGTTACGTCCGATAAATACTTGGCGCACGAAAGGCTCGCTTTCTTTGGCGCTCTCACCCAAGTACATATTGTCGGTGGGAACCTTGCGCCAGCCGAGGCAGGTTTGCCCCTCCTCGGCGATGATCTTCTCGATGGTTTTTTCGAACCTGCGCCGCTGTTCACGGTGATCCGGCAGAAAGATCATGCCGACGCCGTATTCGCCGGGATCCGGTAGTTGAAAACCCAGACCAGCGCACGCTTCTTTTAGAAAAGCATGTGGCACTTGCATCAAGATTCCCGCGCCGTCACCGGTGTTTTCCTCGCAGCCACATGCGCCGCGATGGTCGAGGTTCTGTAAAATCGTCAGCGCTTGATCGACGATTTCATGGGACTTTTCGCCTTTGATATGAACGACAAATCCGACGCCACAAGCGTCATGCTCAAAACGCGGATCGTAAAGTCCTTGCTTAGGCGGCAATCCGGATAATGTCATTTGCTCCACCCTTTCTGCGCGTGCCGAAATTCAAGTTCAACGTGAACAATGCCAGCTTGACCTAACTTATCGAGCGCGATATTCCGCGTTCTCACTTGAGTTCGGAACGTGCGAACAGCTTTACACGGACTATTTTTTTCGCGCTTGGGCGAGTTCTACCAGCTCAGCATCGAGCTCGAGGGCGTGCCCTTCTTTGGCCGTTGACAAAACCACCCGCGTAACGGTCCGAGTCACACCCTCGACCGAACGAATCTCTCCTAACAGTTTTTCCAGCGAACCTGTATTTGCCGATTTGACCTTGAGGATGAAGCTCTCATCTCCGGTGACGTGATGACATTCCAAAACGTCAGGATATTTCATCATCTGCCGCGCAAATTTATCCATGTCACGCTGGTTTCCGACGGAGACGCCAATAAAAGCAGTGATGTCCTTGCCGACTTTTTTACTATCCAGCAGCGCTTGATACCCGCGAATAATCCCGCCCGACTCGAGCTTTTTGACTCGCTCCATCACCGCAGGCGCAGATAAATCGACTTGTTCGGCGATATCCGCGAGCCGTTTGCGTCCGTCCATTTGCAGAATATAAAGTATTTTTAAGTCGATCTCGTCGACTGAGTTAATAAAATTAGGCATTTGACACTATTTGATTAACAATTCAATGTCATTTGAGTTTTCAGATGTCAAGAGATTTCACCAAATAATTAGTGATTTTGACAGATTCCAGCAGCGAACCGCCGGGGCCGCCCTCGAACGCTGTACAGCGCGAAAGCCGCCCTACGGCTCGCGCCATCACTTCTCGGACTCTAA
Source organism: Binatia bacterium (assembly GCA_044869705.1). Classification (GTDB taxonomy): domain Bacteria; phylum Desulfobacterota; class Binatia; order UBA9968; family UBA9968; genus DP-20. The sequence continues at coordinate 3,313 of JBIOXP010000578.1, forward strand.
ACGAGCGGAGTGGCCGGAAAGGTTTTTAAACGGAGATTTCAGTTGAGCGGAAGATCGGGATCAGTGTTCGAGTCTATCTCCAGGGCGTCGAACGCCCAGGGGCATTCAACGGGAAGAATCGGCATAAGCGTAATCAGCTTTTGCAGAATCGCCCTTGCACGTTCGTCTGTTGGATCAACGCGCACCGCTTCGACCAAAGCCCATGCCGCGGCGCGAGGGTTACCCTGACCTTGAAGGCTGATGCCGAGATTCCGGTATGCGCTTGCCCGAGTCCAGTCGACTTCAAGCGCCTGGCGACAATGCGCTTCCCCTTCGGTATAACGC
>JBIOXP010000579.1:0-6390 GCA_044869705.1 Binatia bacterium
ACCTTTACCGTGGCCCTGGTGCAGCTCTCGCCGCTCATGTCCGTCGAGCCAGGTCCGGGCGTCCTCTTTTTTGCGGCGGTCGTCGTGTTGACGATGATCGCCGCTGAGTCTTTCGATCAACGACTCATCTGGGATTCCAACACGAACGGGACCTACGCGCATGGCTGAAAGAACTGACGCCGAAAACTTTCCTCAAGCGACCCTGGTGCCCAGGAGGCAAAGGCGGATTTCTGTCGTGTGGATAGTCCCAATATTTGCCGCTGTCGTGGCGATCGGCATTGCGGTGCAACGGGTCATGAGCGAGGGGCCGACGATCACGATCGTTTTCAAGTCCGCGCAGGGGGTCGAAGCTGGGAAAACATTTGTCAAATACAAAGACGTAAATATCGGCCAGGTAACGAAAGTACAGCTCGCTTCCGACTATAGAAACGTAGAACTCACCGCGAAGATCGATAAGAGCGCGGCAGCGCTGATCGTCGAAGATGCGAAATTTTGGGTGGTCGAGCCGCGGGTAACGCTAAGTGGCGTGTCGGGTCTGGGGACTCTGCTCGCGGGCAATTACATTGGGTTTGAGGTCGGAAGATCGAAGAATACTCAACGGAAGTTTGTCGGGCTCGAGGTGCCGCCAGCGATCACCAGTGATCAGGCCGGGCGTCAGTTTGCGCTCAAGGCAGACAGCCTCGGGTCCGTGGGGATCGGCTCGCCGATTTATTATCGTCGTTTACTGGCCGGTCAAGTGATCGGGTACAGCCTGGCGGTCGATGGCAAAGGCGTTGATATCAAAGTTTTCGTCAATGCGCCCTACGATAAATATGTGAACTCGGAGACTCGCTTCTGGAATGCGAGCGGCCTCGATTTTTCGGTCGGCGCAGGCGGAGTGGAGGTGCGCACGCAATCGCTGGTCGCACTCCTCGCGGGCGGACTCGCGTTCGATACGCCTACCGTTGCCACGAAGATTGCGCCCGTAGCCGCGAACACCGTCTTTAAGCTGCATCCCGATCAGACCACCGCGCTCAAGCAGCCGGATACAATCGCGGCGCACTATGTACTCTATTTCAACGAATCTTTACGCGGCTTGTCGGTTGGCGCACCGGTTACGCTTCTGGGACTGGCCGGCGGTGAGGTGACTGATGTCGGGCTCGATCTCGATCCAAAGACCATGAGAGTTCGGGGCCGCGTTGAGATCACGTCATATCCTGAGCGTCTGGTTGCGCATTTAGCTGAAAGACAAGCAGCAGCAGGCCGAGCGATGTTGCGAAGCGGCCAAGAACGCCATGTGCTCATGCAGCGTCTGGTCGAGCAGCGTGGGCTGCGCGCGCAGCTCAGGAGCGGAAATCTAGTCACCGGACAGCTTTTCATCGCTCTTGATTTCTATCCCGATGCGCCAAAAACGAAAATCGACTGGAGCCGCGATCCTGTAGAGATTCCGGTCGTGCCGAGTACGGTCCAGGACCTCGAGCAAAAGCTAACAGGAATTGTCGCGAAACTGGAGAAACTACCGTATGAGGCAATTGGCAATGATTTGACCACAGCGCTCGTCTCGTTGAATCAGACGCTCCAGGACACGAGTAAGGCGATCAATCGTATTGATTCGGACCTGACGCCTGAGCTCAAGGCCATTGTCACGCAAGTACGTGGCACGATTGCCTCGGCTGACGGAATCCTCAAGAGCACCGATGCGACGCTCGTCGGCAAAGACGCGCCGGCGCAGCAGGAATTGCGCGATACTTTGCGCGAGATCGCCCAGGCGGCGCGATCGGTGCGGGTGCTTGTCGATTACCTCGAGCGCCACCCCGAAGCGCTGATACGGGGCAAAGTCGAGGAATGATCATGTACGTGCGAATAACCGTTCTAGCTGCCTGCCTCTCTATTGCCGCCGCCGGATGCTCTACGCCGCCGTCGCATTTTTACACCCTCAATGCTGCGGGCGGCGCAGTAAAAAATTCCTCCGATGTGTCGGTGGCAGTCGGGCCGGTGTCGATTCCGGCCGTCGTCGATCGTCCGCAGATCGTCGTCAGCATGGGTCCCAACCAGGTCCGGCTCGAGGAATTCAATCGTTGGGCGTTGCCGCTGCAGAACAACATCGCGCGAGTCATTGCGGAGAACTTGACGACGCAGCTCGGCACGCCGCGCGTGACTGTATTCCCAGAGTTGACGAGCACGGACGCGAGTTATCGCGCCATTATCGACGTTCAGCGCTTCGACTCGATTCTCGGCGAAGCCGCTATACTCGAAGCGCTCTGGGTCGTGCGCCGAATCAAAGACGCTCAATCGGAGCGCGGACGAATCACTGTTCGGGAAGCAGTACAGGGAAAAGACTACGAGGCTCTTGCCGCAGGCCACAGCCGAGCGGTGGCACGTCTCAGCGCGGAGATTGCCGATGCGGTCAGGTCGCTCGAACGTTCCGGGCAGCAGGCGTTTTCCGCCGAGGAATCAAAAAATCAGAGGCAGTAGCAAACCGGCTGAGAACTCGGCAAGCTGGCATTGGCAATATCTCGACGAGGATGAACATGAATAAACTCTATCTCAATAAGATCGCAGCTCTGGTACTGATCGCCGGGTGTGGGCCTCAGTATGCAATTCCTGAAACAAAGCAACAGCCCGGTCAAATCGTTGTCAGCGCCTATACTCAAAACGGTTGCTTCGAAGACCTTCAGGAAGCCGCCAATCGAGCAGGTGTCGAAGTCAGGCTGAAGGATGTTCAAACCGATTTGGGCTGGGAGATTTTCTTGTTTCCTTTTTATAAAGGTTACAAATGCATCGGCGAAGTAACCGGTCCGTTGCGACGCTGAGAACGCAGCAGAGCAATGGGGATGCAGCTTCGTCCGCGAAATTGTATAGCTCTGTCCCACTCATTACGCGCAGAAGATGCGAGGTCGTGCTAAGAGTACGGTGAGCAAACACCGTCAAGCAATGCAGGTTTATAAGAAGACCGCATCATCACCACGTCTCAGCCGCTCTTCTGCCATAAATATTCTGATCGTACGCGTTTTGACGTGCCTCGGCCTAATGAAGTTATTTCAGACACGCCGCCCGCGAGATCGATCGGGCCGTCGCCGGGTTACGAGAGAAAGGATGATTACAAGCCGTGGAGAGGCTTTGATCGCTAGATGAGTTCCGCCGCTATCAGCTTAATCGTGTTGGCGTGCGTTTTCGGAGGCGCGCTTCTCGGGATTCTCCTACGCGTCAGTTTACCGGAGCACCACCTTAGCAAAGAGTCGAAAGACATCGTCAAGCTCGGGATGGGTCTGGTGGGGACGATGGCAGCGCTGGTGCTCGGGTTGTTGGTCGCTTCGGCGAAGGGTTCCTATGACGCACAAAGTACAGAGTTGACGCAGATGTCAGCCAACATCGCTTTACTTGATCGCGGCTTGGCTTTATACGGCCCGGAGACGAAAGAAATTCGCAAGCTTCTCCGGAGCGCGGTCGTCCGGACCCTCGATCAGATGTGGTCGAAAGACGCCAGTCGGTTAGGACCGCCATCTGCCGGTGGTGAAGTTCTCTATGAGGAAATCCAGCGACTCACGCCCAAAAACGAAACACAACGGTCATTGCAAAATGGTGCTCTGAATATCGCGGTGGATCTCGGAAAAACCCGCTGGTTAATGTACGAACAGGCGACGACATCGGCTTCGATGCCGTTGCTGATCGCGCTGGTGCTTTGGCTCACGACGATCTTTATCAGTTTTGGATTGTTTGCTCCCTTCAATGCGACCGTGGTGAGCAGTTTATTTGTCGCCGCGCTGTCGGTTTCCTACGCCATTTTCTTGATTCTGGAAATGTACACGCCTTACACGGGGCTGGTTCAGATCTCCAGCGAGCCACTGCGTGCCGCCATAGCAGAATTGGGCCGATAGCGAGGTCCTTCCATCAGCAACCGTATTGGACCAAAGTCCAATATCAGCCTTTCCGGAATTTCGGATAACTAGAACATATCCACGAAGCCCGGCTCTCGCGCATCCACGAATAAGGCAGCGGTATGGCTCGAGGTGAGGCCAAATTTCACAGGCAAGTAACATCCCAAAGGAGGATCACACATGTCGGCAGTCGAAGAGAATGGCTTATCGGAAATAGCGAAGAACGATGGCGAACAACGTAACGAATCCGAGACGGGAACCACACGATTCAAAGCTTCAGCTTGTCGAGTGCTTGAAAGCGGTAAAGCCGTTGCCCAACGTTGGGATCAACAAACCCGGGCTATGGCCGGCAATGCCACGGAACGCATCAGAAACGATCCGGTCCGTTCGGTCGTTATCGGTTTCGTCATCGGGCTCAGCCTTGGCGCATTGATCGGACGGTTGTCAGGGCGGCAATGTCAATGACGCGCATGCGAACTTCGGGAGTGCCGCCGCTTCGAGAATTGCGATTAGCCGAGGGGACCGTAAGCCCAGCGGCACGACAACGTTCGAGTTTGAATCGGACGAACTAGAATCTACCAGGAGGTTGAATGAAAGGACGCACCGGGATTTTTCTTGCGGCGCTCATCGCAGCCGGAATGTTGTCGAGTTGTTCCTTTGGAGGCGGTGACGAAACCCATATCCGAACAAAATCGACAACTACCGGACAAGAACTACAAGATTTAAAGGCAGCTTACGACAAAGGAATTATTTCTCAACGGGAATACGAACAGCAAAGGGAACGGCTGCTGGAAGCAAGATAGCGAAGTGCCAATCTAAACTGGGCGCGTAAGCGCTTTTGTGTAAGGCAGAGTTGCGGATCGGTGGCTTACCGTGACTAGCATCGGCATCGCCTTTGGACTTAATGTACTCGGCGCCGTTGTCGTCTGGGTTGTCGGACGTTACCTGATCGGGCCTTGCCATGCGTTTGGTTTCCAAGACCCTCGAATGCCAGCGCGTCGATCCCACCGTGTTGCGTTACCTCGGTACGGTTATCTTGGTGACCCTGAACATTATTCTGGTGGTTTGTCATTCTCGGCTACTTCGGTGTTGAAACGACCACCTTCGCTGCGATCATGGCTTCGGCGGGAGTCGCGATTGGGCTTGCCTGGAGCGGTCTTCTGGCCAACTTTGCGGCGGGTGCGTTCATGATCGTGCTTCGACCGATCAAGGTCGGCGATTTCGTGACGGTGGCGGGCGTTACCGGACGGTAAAAGAGATCGGACTATTCGTCACTGGGGTCAATACACTCGAGAATGTTTGGACCATCGTCGGCAACAATAAAATCTTCGCCGAGACGATTCAGAACTTTTCAGCCAATCCCTTCCGGCGCGTGGATTTGAAGGCGCAGCTCAATCACAGCGTGGATCATAATACGGCGATTCGGCTTTTAAAGGAGCGGCTCGCAAAAATTCCCAACGTTCAATCGAATCCGCCACCGGACGTCGAAATCTTGGACTTCAATCTTGCCGGTCCGGTTTTGGCGGTTCGTCCCTACTGTCACGCGGACTATTACTGGCAGGTTTACTTCGATACCGACCGCGCAATTCGCGAGTCGTTTGGGAGCGCGGGATTTCCAGTTCCCGAGCAACATCTTGTGCTGAGAAACGGGGTTGCAGCGGAAATGGCGCCAACCGAAACAAAGCTCCACGGATCACTCTCTGCGTGATGCTGGTTGAAAATGAAATGGGACGCAGCGAGCTGTCCGGGAAACGAGCGTCTGCCGACGCATCGGTGAAAATTTGTTCGGCTCCAAAGCGAACGGCACTTGTAGGGGCGCACGCCGTGCGCCCCTAGCGAATTCCAGGGTTCCGGGTCGCGCTCCTGTCGACCCAAGCTGCTCTACGAGCTGAGATCGAATGAACTGACGGATCCGGGCGCTAATCCACCGCAGGTAAGCATTCGGCGGTCCATAGACAAGCCTTCCGTGCAAGCAACCTCACCTTTGCCTATTGGACCAAAGTCCAATATAAGCGCTGGTCAAAGTTGGCTAGAAATTTCACTGGCCGGGTGGCAAAGCTTCGCTGCCCGAGAGCTTTCGAGGTAATGACATGAACCACAACTTATTCGGACTTCTTTGCTTAAAGATTTTCTCGCCCGCGGGGAGATTTTCGAAGGTCGCCCTCATTCATCCTCTCCCGCGACGCGGGGGAGGAAACACGTGGGGGCTTCGTCGCTGTTTATTTTGGCTGTGTCCCTGCACCACCGGCGCTATTGCCGGAACCATTTTGCTGCTGTCGAACAGCTTCTTGGCGCCAGCCGAGGAGCCGGTTGGCACAATCAAGGTTACCACCAGAATGGTGGCTCCCGGGATTGGGCTCTCGTGGGGCGATGGAGTTTTGACTTATCAAGGCCAAGAAATTCCTTTCACGTTCCAGGCAAACGGACTCTTTCGTAACGTCGATGAGAATATCACCGCCGCGGAGCTGTCCGGCCAAGTCTTCAATCTCAATAACACCGCTGATTTCGCCGGCAACTATCAAAAGCTCGAAGA
>JBIOXP010000580.1:0-7320 GCA_044869705.1 Binatia bacterium
GCACACTCGATCCTGGTTAGAAATGGAACTTCTGTCTTGCCAATTTTTTCCTATTTGCCTTCGTACAGCCTCTTGATAAAACCACTCTTGTCCAACTCGGCGATGAAGCTCGGATCCACGAAATCGTCAGGTTTCCGGTTACGAATCTCGGGCCGCGTTTGCGCGACATAGTCGTAAGTGGCTTCCAAACCGTTGGTGATCGGATAAGGCACCGAGATAAAGTCCTGCTTAAAAATCTCGTACGAGCCCTCCAGCAATTCTCGGTCGTTCACGCGTAAATACTTGCTCAAGACCTTCATGCTGAAGTCCTTGTGGGTTTTGAAATATGCAATCCCTTCCACATGCGAGCGGACCATGCGCATGACCGTGTCTCGATCGTCCTGGATGTTTTTGCGCCGCGTGACCACGGACATGGAAGGATAAACCACTTCTTTGCGGGCATCGAAAAGGACTTTGAATCCCATCCGCTCGCCCTGAGCGTCGACCGGGTAGGAGAGGTCGGCGGCATCGACCACACCGGAGGCAAGCGCCTGAAGCCGCTCCTGTGGCGTGCCGATAGAAATCCACACGACGTCCCGATTCGCATCCAAGCCATGCTTGCGCATGATGTACTTGAACAGAAAATCGCCGAGCGAGCCCAAGCTCGAGGTGGCGATTTTTTTGCCTTTGAGGTCTTCGGCTTTTTTAATTTCCTGTTTCACCAGTAGCTTGCTTTGCACACCGGGAACGGTATGCGCGATATTGACGAGATCCGCGCCGCTTAGATCGGCGAGCATGACGGTGGGCAGCGCCACAGGCGCGGCGAACAGACTGCCGCCGAGGATTGACGTCGAGGTTTGCCCGGAACCCTTGACCAGAATCAACTCGACATCCAGACCGTTTTTTTCGTAAATCTTCGCGTCCTTGGCGACCCAGGGAATCCAGTTGGACGCCGAGAGCGAAGTCACCCCCCAGGTAATTTTTCTTAGAGCTTTATTCTGCGCATACGCCGGCGATAACCACCCGATTAGCGCGATAGCAAGCGCAATGCGAAAGCCCTTGCGCCACCCATTCTCCTTCATGACTCTTCTCCTCTCGATGTCTTGACGACAGCGGTTCAGCGTTTTTTCTCAAGGGTTTTGATAAAGCCACTCTCGTCGATTCTCTTGAGATAGCTCATATCGTAAAATTCCGCCGGCTTGGCGTTTGCCGCCTTCGGCTGTTGTTCGGCAAGAAAATCCAACACGGTTTGCACCGCGTTAGGACTAGCGTACGGCACGACCGGCATAAGGTCGACGTAGTACTCGTAGCCTTCTTCCGCCCTTGCCCGGTCCGTCATTTTGAGAAATTTCATGATGCCGGCAAGAGTCTTTTCCTTTTCGGACCTGAAAAAATGCAGCGATGCGATATAGCCCTTAAGAAAGTTTTCCACCAGCTGGTTATGACTTTGAACGTAAGTCCGCATGCCCGCAATCGCGCTGCCCGAGTATTCGATATCGGTTTTTCTCAAATCGGCGAGCTCCTTGAACCCGAGCTGCTTCGCTATACCACTGTAAGGCGGCGCCAAAACCGTGGCCGCCACTGAACCGCGCTGCAGGGCATTCAACCGGCCCTGCTGGCTTTCCGCGACTGAAATGAAGATTACGTCCTTATCCGGTACCAAGCCGGCGCGGCGCAAATAGAGGCGCAAAGCACTGTCCGCGGAAGCACCCGGCCGGGTGCCGGTGACGATTTTTCCTTTGAGGTCTTGAGCGGTTTTGATCGTTGGAGCGGCAAACACCGTGTAATCGAGCTTGTTCGACTGCACACTGAGCATCTCCATGTCGATGCCGCCCAAGTGCGCGCCAATTGTCGCAGTGGAACCGGCTGAAAGAAATTGCACCGAGTTAGAGGTGACCGCTGCAATGGAGTTCATTCCACCGCCCATGTAAATAGGCTCGACATCGACGCCATATTTCATAAATAAGCCATACTGGGCTCCGATAGGAATCACACTGGTATTCACCGAGATCGCCCCCAGCGCGACGCGCACCTTTTCGCGTTGCTGCGCAGGCGAAATGCCGGGCAACGCCAATAATAAAAACGCGAAGAGAAAAAATTTTGAACAAATCACTGTGCGGTTTCCTTTTGAACTGCCGCTCTACTATTCTTCGCTGCCGTACTGCTCCTTTAACTTAGACACCACGGTTGGATCAGCCAGAGTCGTAGTATCCCCGAGCGCAAGCCCGTCGGCGATATCGCGCAACAAACGGCGCATGATTTTGCCGCTGCGCGTTTTGGGCAGTTCCGCCGCGAAAAGTATTTCGTCAGGGCGGGCAATCGCGCCAATCTTTTTGGCCACGTGAGCCTTGAGCTCGTCCATGAGAGCGTTGCTGCCCTCGACTCCCGCCTTTAACGATACGAACGCGCAGATTCCCTGCCCTTTGATCTCGTGCTTTTTACCGATCACTGCCGATTCTGCGACCTTCTGATGATCCACCAGCGCGCTTTCCACTTCCATAGTGCTGATACGATGTCCGGCGACGTTCATGACATCGTCCACCCGCCCGAGTAGCCAGTAGTAACCGTCCTTATCGCGCTTGCATCCATCGCCGGCGAAGTATTTGCCCGGAAAACGGCTCCAATAGGTCTGCACGAAACGCTCCGGATCGCCGTAAATCGTCCGCATCATGGCCGGCCAGGGCTTGGTGAGAACCAGGTAACCACCCCCTCCTTTGGGAACGGAATTCCCATGCTCATCCACCACATCGGCTTCGATACCCGGGAAAGGCAAGGTGGCTGAGCCGGGCTTGAGCTTGGTAAGCGCAGGTAGTGGCGTGATCAACGGATGTCCGGTTTCCGTCTGCCACCACGTGTCCATCACAGGGCAGCGGCCGCCGCCGATGTATTTATGATACCAAACCCAGGCCTCCGGATTGATCGGCTCGCCGACAGTACCGAGCAAGCGCAAACTTTTGAGATTGTGCTTTGCAGGAAGCTCCGTTCCCCAGCGCATAAACGTACGGATTGCCGTCGGCGCAGTGTGAAAAATTGTTACGCCATATTTCTCGACGATACGCCAGAGCCGATCGCGCTCCGGCCAGTCCGGCGTCCCTTCGTACATGACCTGAGTAACACCGTTGGCCATCGGACCGTAAACGATATGCGTGTGTCCCGTCACCCAACCGATATCGGCGGCGCACCAGAACACGTCGTCATCCTTCATGTCGAAAATCCACTTGTTCGCCAAGGTCACGCCGGTCAGGTAACCGCCGGTTGTGTGTACAATCCCTTTCGGTTTGCCGGTCGTGCCGCTCGTATAAAGAATGTATAGAATGTCCTCGCTATCCATCTTTTCCGGCTCGCACCACAAAGGCGCGTCCCCCATCAACGCATCCCACCAGTGATCGCGTCCCTCTTTCATCTGGGCGCCGGATTCGGCGCCCACCCGTTTCACCACCACAACATCCGTGATCGAGGGGGTTTCCAGCAGCGCTTCGTCGGAATTTTTCTTGAGCGGTACAATGCCGCCGCGCCGATAGCCACCGTCGGCCGTGACAAGGATCTTGGCTTGCGCATCGTTAATGCGGTCGCGCAGAGATTCCGCGCTGAAGCCGCCGAACACCACGCTATGCGGCGCGCCAATTCGATTACAGGCATGCATTGCGATCACCAACTCGGGAATCATGCCCATATAGAGACAAACTCGATCGCCTCTTTTGACGCCCAGTTTTTTGAGCACGTTGGCAAATTTATTCACTTCGCGCCAGACGTCGCGGTAAGTCAGCACGCGCTCATCGCCGGGCTCGCCTTCCCAGATGAGCGCCGCCTTGTTCTTGCGACCGCCCTGAACATGGCGATCGAGACAGTTGTAAGAGGCGTTGAGCTTGCCGCCAATAAACCATTTTGCCCACGGACTGTTCCACTCCAAGACTTTTTTCCAGGGCTTAAACCAATGAAGTTCTTTGGCCGCTTTGGCCCAAAAAGCTTGCGGATCTTTGCGCGCCGTATTGTAAACATTCGTATTATTGATGTTCGCGGTCTTTTTTAATTCCTTTGGCGGTGGAAAATTTCTTCGTTCATCCAATAAAACCTCGATCGCCTTATCTGCCATGGCGCATCCTCCTCGTAGTAAACGATTCAACGCGATTGGGAAAACGGCTCGAATTCTATTGAAGCATCTTCGGCTTCGCAAGAGTCCAGTTGTTGTTCCGTCTCAGCCTTCCCCACGTAACTGCCAGACTTCCGTTTCCGCCAGGGCATGATGATTGATCCGCTGATCTGACTTGTTGACAAGCGCTCTTTTGATGGCCTAGTGTCGAGTCGGAAGTGATGCGTGACTATAGTAGCCACGCAAATTCACTCCAACCATCACGATGCGAAAAGTATGAGCGATCTCGAAGTCACAGTGGAGCAATCGGAGACGGCGGTGGTCGTGCACGCCGCGGGTTCGGTGGACAGCAATACCGCTCCCCAGTTGGAGGAACCCCTGCTGCGTGCCGCCGAAAATGGTGCCGTGCAACTCGATCTGGCCAAAGTCCCGTACATGAGCAGCGCTGGTCTGCGTGTCTTGCTTTTGGCCGCCAAGGCACTGCAAAAACGCGGCGAGCGCCTGCGTGTGATCAATGCGCCGGCGCAAATCTACAACGTTCTGAACATATCCGGGTTCACTTCGTTCATTGATGTGAGTTCGTAAAGGCGTCCGCCGAAACGGCGAAGGCGGCCCCGAGAGCCGGATGAAAATTGAAGCCAACGTCTGGCAGAAAGTTCCTGGTACCTCCTCCGTCGAAATCTTTCCCATCATACCCAAGGCCAACTGTGTTTCCTCGAACTGTTATATTTTTTCCGCTCCCGACGCGCTTGTGGTCGTCGACCCTGGCGCCGACTCCGGGCAGACGGAGCAGATAAGCCGGGTTTTGACCGAGGCGGTGGCGCTGTCGCAACGGCCGATCCTGGTGTTTCTCACCCATTGCCATCAAGACCATTCGCAGGAGGCGGGCGGCCTGGGACTTCCGGCAGGTACAGAAGTCAAACGTTTTGCGCACCAGGCGGGTGTCGAGGCGATGAAGCACCGCGACCGCAACTTGACGACCGCGTATCTCTATCCATGGAACCCTGAAATATGCGTCGCTGAATTCGAAGGAATTCTATTCGCGTCAAACCCCACGTCTGCGCTGCCCGCACTCGAATTGGCTGGCGGCCGACGATTCGAACTGTACACTGAGCCGATCCGAATGCCCGATGGCGAAACACTGCAACACCAATGGCTTTCTCTCGGTGCCGGTAATCGGCTCGAGATCTATCACACGCCCGGACATTCGGCTTGCAGCATATCGTTACGACTCGGATCGTTCCTGATGCTGGGTGATTTGCCGTTTGCCGCCAATCCGGGGGTGTGTGGCCTCGACGGCTGGAACCACAGAGATCTTCTACAAACGCTTCGCAAAGTCGATCGGCTCCTGGAGACTACCGTCGTTGAAGTGTGCTGCCCCGGGCACGGTTACTGCGTTTCAGCGCAAAGCATGCGCGAGAAGCTCCGGCTGATGGAGACCGAAGCTACCAATCTGACCGACGTGCCGCTTATGGACGCCGCGCGCATCAGCGGTCTAAAGATCTACGTCGATGAGCTGTTAGAAGAAACGGCCGCGCTGCTTACGATCTTTTCCGGACGCCTGTATACGGCGTCCTACTACCTTTCCCTGCTGGATGAGCAGGACAGCGCGGCAAGTCGAGTTCTTGCGGCCTTGGATATCGACCAGATCGACCGCGTCCTCTCTGACTTTCGCCGCATCGCGGAAGCGTTCAACGCCAGCGCCATGCCCGAATGGACGGTCGTACTCAAAGGCGTACAGGTAGCCAGGTCGCTGCAAAACATCCTGTCCACAGAGCATGTTCGTCAACTTTTGGATTTTTCTCTCGTTGACCGAACCCAGCGACGTCTCGACGATTTCTTGAGTCTCATACGCGGCTTGCAATTTCTCCAGACTGAGCAAGCCGAAGACGTAAACGAAGTCATCGCGAGGCTCACGAAAGGGCCCAAGGAAACTACAATGGTGGAACCCACCGACCTGATGGAATCGCTGGACGACGAGCAGTCTTTTCTGCAGGCTCTCACGCGCCGATTGGCCGTGTATTCGCCGCTGCGAGATATTGAATTTGAATTTGTGCCCGCCACGGAGGACACGATGGCAAATATAGGAGCGGAGCGACTCGACGACATACTGACCAACCTGATGGAAGGAATAGCCGCGATGGGAGTGAAGCACATCATCATTGCCACTCGCGTGGCATCCGGCCAAGTGGAAATTCGACTTTCAAGCGACGAAAGGATCGATCCGGCTGCGCTCGGCAAGCGCCGGCTCGATCTCTACAACAGAACGCTCGGCTGGCTCGGCGGTAAACTCGAGCGGCCCGAGCATGACGGCAACACGGAATTCGTCATTCGTCTCCCGCTGCTAACCTCCGCTTGACCCGCGTGCGACCTGAGGCGGCCCGCTCAACAAGTATTTTGCTTGTTGAGGAAATCGTCATCGGCGTTTCCGCGCTATTCACCGGGCGTCCAGGAGTTTAGGCGGTTTCTGACTGGGAAAAGGCTCTGGAATGAGTATCGATCTAGCGTGGGAGGGTCGCTCTCGCGCCGAGTTTACATTTTCGATCATTGAGAGCCCATAGGAAGTACCTGTCGATGGGAAGAATTCGGACTTTAAAGTCAAAGATCCTGGTCTTGGTTCTGACTGTCCTCCTAACTGCCACGGTGTTTTTTATTGCCGTTTCCAAGTGGGAGTTTGAAAGCGCGCTTTACCAGCGCGAGCACGAAGCTGCTAAAAATGATCTTCAGCTAGTCCTACAGGCAATCGAGAATCAGTATCAGGATCTCGTTTATCACAACCGTACAGTGTTAGAGATGCGCAAAGAAGCCATGAAAGATGTTTCCAGAGCCGTAATCTCGGCCATTGACGGCTTCTATGAGCGCTATCGCAAAGGATTGCTGTCTGAGCATGAGGCGAAACAGCTGGCGTTGGAACGAGTGAGAGCCATTCGCTACGGCAAGAACGATTATTTCTTTGTTTATGATGCCGACTACACCGCTATCTCTCATCCGGATCCAATCTTCATGGGCAAAAAACTCAAAGACTACCGGGACGTCCAGGGTCTCTTGGTCGTTCAGGAACTCATGAAGGCTTCACGGAAGGAAGGGGGTGGCTTTGTCCCTTACCAGTGGAAAAGATTAAAGAACGAGCAACCAGCCACAAAGCTCGGCTATGCCATCTTGTATCCGCGCTGGCAGTGGATGATTGGCACGGGACTGTATATCGACGATCTTGACGCGGAATATCAAAAAAAACTTAACGCCATCGCAGC
>JBIOXP010000581.1:0-11069 GCA_044869705.1 Binatia bacterium
CCCGCGTCTAGCAGGCTCCGCACGATCTCCCGTTCGATGCGCACCACATCGGCAACGAAGTCTTCCGTGCTCCAGTATATCGATTTCGAGTTTTGATAATCGAAACGCTGGGTAATTCGGTCGGGCCCGACCAGCGTCACCTTCGCCGGTGTTCGTGCCACACCGCTAACATACCGATACTCTTCCAGCGGCAGATTGCGCGCCAAGCGCAGCTTTTGCGAGACCGGCCGCCGCTGCAAAATCGCTGCGCCTTCACCGGCGATGTGATAGGGATCCCAACGCTGCAATGGTTTTCCTTCGCGCGAAAGGCTTTCCATGAACGAGAGATCCACTTGCCTAGCGGCGAAGCCGGTCACGGACGCGGCAAAGCTGTCTTGAAAGTTGAGCCGGCGGTATTCGCCGTCCGTGATGACGTCGAGTCCGAGGCCTTCTTGCAACCGCACCGCCTCGCGAATCGTATCATCTTCGGTCCGGTGCAGATCCTCCTCGGAGATTTTCCCTTGTTCCCTGGCGGAATGTGCTTCCTTGAGACGCGTCGGACGCAACAAACTACCAACGACATCCGTTCTGATTTTGGCCAACGGGCTCGACTTTCCTTCCACGGTATTCTCCTTTTTTCGGCTAACGAGTGAACAACTCGTTGATGCCTTTGCCGGCGCCTTCTTTACTGGCTTCCTTGCGCGCTCTTTCGATGGTGTCGGCGGCGTCGCGGGCAAGCTGCGTTACATCGATCGTCGCGAGCTTGCCGTCGCGCTTGAGAAACCGGCCATCGACAATCACCGTATCGATGTTCGACGGCTGCGCCGACTGCACAATCATGTTCGCTGCAATCGTGAACGGCAGCATGTTGACGTCGGTCGTGCGCACCAGAATAAGGTCCGCGCGTTTGCCCGGCGTCAGCGAGCCGATGTCATCGGCGAGACCGAGGGCGCGTGCGCCGTCGATGGTCGCCATCTGCAATACCCGCTGCGTAGCGATACCGAACTCGCTCTTTTGTAGTCCGTCTTCGATATTCTGCATCGCTTTCATGATCGCGAACATATCGGCATTGCCGCAGAGAATCGTGGTATCGACGGAGAGGCTGACCGGCACCCCTGCGCGCAGAAACGATCCCACGGGGGTAATGCCGAACCCTGTGCGCAGTTCGGTGTACGGGCTCAAGCTCACCGGCGTCTTGGTTTCGGCGAGAAGCTTCAAATCCTCGGGTGAATTGTTGGTGGCATGAACAAGAACCACATCGGGGCCAAGCAGCCCGAACTTTGCCAGCGCCTGAATGCCCTGGCGCTGTTTGACCCGCTCCAGGCTCGTGCCCATGTGCGTGGTGATCGGCAAACCGTGCTCGCGCGCGAACGCCCATTCCTTGCGAGCGATCTCAATGGCGTTGGTCTCCGGGCCGCGCGGAGCGATGCCCAGTGTCAGCAGCTTGTCCCCTGGATCGCCGAACCACTGTTTTTGCACGCGCGCTACGTCATCGAGAGGTAACGTCGTATCCGGCGGCGTTTTGCGCGAGTATCCGTAGGCAAAGCGCGCGCGCGCTCCGACCTCTTTGTGCACTTTGATTTCTGCATCCGCGTATTCCGGTCCGAGCAAATTGTGCGACCAATTCGTAACCGTGGTGATGCCTGAAGAAATCGCTTCGGCGAGCGCGACGCGCACGCCTCGAGCATTATCTTCTGACGTGAAGAACTGACCGAGCAGGCGGCTGATATAAAAATAGCCGGTATTCTCCGTCGGCCCGGCCATGTTGCGCGCCACCGCTCCCCACATGTGCCAGTGAGTTTCGATGAACCCGGGAAGCGCAATCATATTGTCGGCGCGAACAATCTCTGCCTGCTCCGCCGAGAGATTGCGGCCGACGGCGACGATCGCGCCGTCGCGAACATGAATATCGCCGCCGGCGATTTCGCCCAGCTTCGGGTCCATCGTGAGGACGTGCGCGTTCTTGACGATGAACTCACGGCGCGTAGGAAGTTGCCCCGCAATCCGCACCGCGCCCAGACTTGGGGTCGTTCCTTCCCGTGCCGCACAACTCGCCAGGGCCATCGTCCCAAGCGCTGTCGCGGCCCCTAAAAAACCACGCCGGCTCATTTTGCCCATCACGCAATTACCCCGTTCTTGCTATATCAAAGCTCCCTGTGGGGGCAAACCGACATTTAGGAAAACCGTCCAGCATGTTGAGGGTCCTAAATTTATTTAATAAAAACTGAATTCAGCAATGACAAATAAAACTAGCCCCGGGAATATTGACAACAGCTGGACGACTAAACAGAATTTGTCGCGCGGGAGACCCACCGATAGCAAACGTAAAGTTGCTTACTCAGGGCGTTTACACGCGGATGGAGAATCTTAGGAGATGCTAAAAAATGTTTGATGCGGCGATCCGAACAGCTACCGCCGCCGATACGGAACCGGTCCACCAGTTGACGAATCTCTTGCTCATCGTTTTGCATTTTTCGTCTCAATGCACGGACAAATGTCGTTAGCGCATTATAGACTAAAGATTGCAACCGCCGACATCAGACCGCATCTGCTTGACCGGCAATTCTAAACTGCCTTATTTTCGAACCTGGCTCGATTGTGTGCTTCCTGTCTTCGATCGCGGGAGAAATCCTTCTTCAAACTGTGCTAAAAAGGATTCGCTGTGACACGATCATACCGCTACATTTCCGCTGATTCACATCTGGAGATTGATTCAAAGAATTGGCTCGATCGTGTCCCGGCAAAGTACCGCGATCTCGCGCCGCGCCTGATCCGTCAGGCCGATGGAAGCGATGCTTGGATCATCGGCGACAGGATCAAACGTCCCGCAGCCGCCGCAGATCTTTACGGCGGGAAGGGCCGTGACGAATACGTCCCTTTCAACGCCAGATATGAAGGAACCCCGGGAACCGGAACGCCGGAGCAGCGTCTGCGCGAGCAGGATCAGGACGGGATCGACGCCGAGGTGCTCTTTCCCTCACAACAGGGCGGCCCGAAGCTCTGGCGGCGCATCGAAGACCACGATGCTTACACAGCGGTGGTGCACGCGTACAATAGTTGGTTGGCCGAAGAATACTGCGCCATCGCTCCAGCGCGGCTCCTCGGCGTCGGAATCCTGCCCTTGGTGAATAGCGTCGCTGACGTGATCAGCGAGTTGAACTACTGCGCGAACTTAGGCTTCAAGACCGTCCTGCTTCAAGGATTTCCCAGCGGCAAACCCTACCCGAGTGAAGCCGACGATATGTTTTGGGATCGCGTTCTCGAACTGAACATGCCGATCAGCGTTCATGTCGATCTCGATCGCACCGGCGACCGTAAAGGCCCGCTCTTCAAATATCCGAAGGAGTCGGCCGAGATTCTAAACAAGCTCACCCACGACCTTGTCGATCAGGTCGGCCGCTTCGGCCCGGTGCG
The DNA here is from genome assembly GCA_044869705.1 of Binatia bacterium. Classification (GTDB taxonomy): domain Bacteria; phylum Desulfobacterota; class Binatia; order UBA9968; family UBA9968; genus DP-20. The sequence continues at coordinate 3,394 of JBIOXP010000581.1, forward strand.
CGGCAATGGCTCGATCGCGGCGGTCCAATGGGTCTTGTCGGGGCTTTTTGATCGTTTTCCGAGCTTGCGCATCTTCTTCGCCGAGAATCAGATCGGCTGGATTCCTTTCTTCCTGCAGGGCGCGGACATCCGCTACGATCGCCATCATCACTGGGCGGATCGCTTGCTCGGGCTGAAACCGCTGAAGCGTCCGCCGAGCGAATATCTCCGTGAATATTTCTACTGGGGATTTCAATTCGATCGCATCGGCGTCGAGCTGCGCCACAAAATCAATGTCGATCGGCTGATGTGGGGCTCGGATTTTCCCCATCAGGAATCCGATTGGCCCGAGTCGCTGAAGATCATCGACAAAAACTTCGCCGGAGTGCCGAACGATGAAACGCACAAGATGGTCTGCGGCAATGCGACGGAGTTCTTCCGGCTAGCCTGTTGACCGTTATTACTCTAGCTGCAAAATCTGCTCAGTGCATGGTTCGTAACTTTTTGAAACTCGAGCGCCAGACTCGAAAAGAAAGATTTCTCCTTTCACTCGAAATGACAGCTGATACCCTTTCGTTGTATTTCTACTGGTCACAATTGCGCGACGGAGTATTTCATGGCTGAACCCACAGTTTTTTGCCCGCAGTGCAAATCTGAGATCAAGCTCACCGAGTCACTTGCCGCGCCATTGCTGGAAACCGTGCGTCGCGATTACGAGCAGCGCCTCTCACTGAAGGATGCCGAAATATCGAAACGCGAAAAGTATCTCAATGAACGTGCCGAATCTATCGACAAGGCGAAACAGAATCTTGATCAGGAAATCGAACAGAAACTGCGCTCCGAACGCGCTCGTATCGGCGCAGAAGAAGCGCAGAAAGCGAAGCTCGCGATGGGCGGCGATCTCGAGCAAAAGGCTAAGGAAATCCAGAATCTTCACGATATTCTGAAAGAGAGAGATAAAAAGCTCACCGAGGCCCAGCAGGCACAGGCGGAGCTGCTTCGGAAACAGCGCGAGCTCGACGATGCCAAGCGTGAATTGGACCTGACGGTCGAGAAGCGTATTCATGCCGGTCTCGTCGCCGAACGGGACAAGGCAAAAAAAGAAGCCGAGGAAGAACTCAAGCTCAAGGTGCTGGAAAAGGATCAAACCATTAGCGCCATGCAACGACAGATCGAAGAATTAAAGCGGCGTGCCGAGCAGGGCTCGCAGCAACTTCAAGGCGAAGTTCAAGAGCTGCAGTTAGAGAGTCTCTTAAAAGCAAAATTTCCGCGCGACACCATTCACCCGGTCCCCAAAGGCGATTTTGGCGGCGATGTCTTGCAGCGAGTCATCGGACCGCTGAATCAAATGTGCGGCACGGTTCTTTGGGAGTCGAAGCGAACGAAGAACTGGAGCGACGGCTGGCTCCCAAAGCTGCGCGACGATCAACGCGCCGCCAAGGCCGATATTGCGGTGATCCTGAGCCACGCATTACCGAAGGAGATCGAAACGTTCGGCTTTCTGGACGGTGTCTGGGTGGCCGATCCAAAAGTAGCGCTGCCGGTCGCAATGTCCTTGCGCCAAAGCTTGATTGAAATTTCCGCAGCCCGCCAAGCTACTCAAGGCCAGCAGACAAAAATGGAAATGGTCTATAGTTACCTCACTGGCCCACGCTTTCGCCAGCGAGTTCAGGCGCTTGTAGAGGCATTCTCATCTATGAAAGAAGATCTCGATCGGGAGAAAAAAACCATCACTCGCCAATGGGCGAAACGCGAAGAGCAGATCGATCGGGTCATGCAGGCTACCGTCGGCATGTACGGCGATCTTCAGGGCATCGCCGGCAAGACCCTGCAGGAGATCGAAGGCCTGGAGTTCCAAGGGATGTTGGATTTCAAGGCGGACGAATAATCCTCATGCCGACTGTTGTGATCGAAACCAGAATGGATGCACCCATTGAGTTGTGCTTCGATCTCGCGCGTGATGTCGGTGTTCATGCGGAATCCGCCGCGTTTTCGTCCGAGCGCATCGTTCAGCCGGGGCGAATGGACGGACTGCTCGAGCGCGGCGATTTCGTCGCCTTCGAAGGGCGTCACTTCGGCATCAAACAGCGCTTCGTCGCTCGCATCACCGAGCTCGACCGCCCTATCCGATTTGTCGATGAAATGGTTCACGGCGCGTTCAAGCGACTCCGGCATATTCACGAGTTCGAAGGCATCGGAAATGCAACCGTGATGCGTGACATCATCGAGTGGCAAGCGCCCTTCGGATTGATCGGCAGGCTCGCCGACGCGCTGTTCCTGCGCCGCCATATGGCTTGGTTCGTCTTCACCAAACAAACCGCTCTAAAGCAAATCGCCGAGTGTCGCGCCAATCAGACCGAACCATGATTTTAAATCACATCTCTCCTGAAGCTTCGCCGGCTACCCGCCAGTAGCGATTTGGCTTGACCAAAGACCTCTTGATATTTATTGTCTTCGGAACCTTTCCTATCAAACGCATTGCGCGAAGGCGGGATTCATGTCGTTGCGGGTGTGGCAGTTACTTTCAGCAGCCCTTGGACTATTGCCGGCGATCGTCGCCAATGCTGAGCCGATCCGTACCGCAGTGCCCCGCGCCAGTCTTAACTATCTCTCCATTTATGCCGCCGAAGCCAAAGGTCTTTTCAAAGACGAAGGGCTGGAAAACGAGACCATCGCGATCGGCGGTCCGGCGGCAATCGCGGCACTGCTCAGCGGCAACGTCGATTTCAGCGGCGCGGGCGGCAGCGGACTGCGCGCCGCCGCGAAAGGAGCGGAGCTAAAGGCGATCTTTTATCAGACTGAAAAGGTGACTTGGTTTTTTGTCGTGCATCCGAGCATCAAGACCGTTGCTGATCTGAAGGGTAAAAAAATTGCTGTCGGATTGATCGGTGATAGCGAAGATCGTTTCTCGACTATGTTCGTCGAAAACAACGGCCTTTCAGCAAAGGACATCACACGCATTCCCATGGGCACGAGTTCCGGAGCTCGTATCGCGGCGATAAAAAGCGGCTCGCTTCAGGCGGCGGTACTGGATCCCGGAGGGATGATCGTGGCCGAAAAAGAGGGGCTCCATTCGCTCGCGTTTCTCGGTGACCTGTTTCCTTTGCCGTTTCAGGGCTACGTCGTGACCGACAAAAAGATCGCCGAAAATCCCGGACAAATCAGGCGCTGGATTAGGGCGATGAGCCGGGCACTGCTGTTCCTGCGCGAGCGACCCGAAGAGGCCGCCGATATTGGCATCAGGAAGCTTCAGCTCGGCAACATCAACCGCGCCATGCTCATCGAAGCGACCAAAGCCTATACCCGCGCCTTTCCTCCCGGCGTTCCAGGCTCGCCTTCGCGCGAAGGAATCAAGAACATCCTCGAATACGAGGTTCGCGTGCCCATGAATATGGCCGCGCCGCTGCCGGCAGCGCGACTTCTCGACCTGCGCTTTGTCGACGAGGTCAAAAAAGAACTGGAAAAGAAAGGTTTGGGCAGATAGCTCAGTCGGAAACTTTCTCGCGGCTACTCAGCACCATGCGCTACCGCATCTACCTTTTGTCGTCGCCTGCGATTTCACCGGTCGCAAATACAACAGTGGGATTGGGTCATACGCTGGGGAGAGTTCGTAATTCACGGAATCTTTAAACCGGCGCGATTCATCTCACTGTTCTTCACCCGCTAGTTTCGCAACTAGTAAAACCCGGCGTCGTGCGTGATCCATAGTGAGGCCATATGCCCCGATACCGAGCTATGCCCAATAATGATCTTCTCCGGTGCTGAATTCGCCGCCGCGACGGCCACGCCAAGGAAAATCAGCAGAAGTCCAAAGCCACGACCGCCGACTAACGATTTGCTGGTCTCTTTTCATCTACATCGGTCCTCGACTGGTTTTTAGCCTAATTCACGCCGCAGACGTGACATTGCGGCCCTCAGGCTCGCGCGCATCCGCTCCAGAGACCGGGCCAGATCGTCGATTTCGTGATAAGACTTTGGGTATGTTCCAGATCTCTCCAGATCGCCTTCGACAATTTCTTCAGCAACTTTTTTCAGCCGGATTATCGGCGCAGCAATCATCTGAGCTAAAACAAAAGACAGTGCCACACCGACAAGAGGTATGATCCCGATGGCGGCAATTACAGGGAGAATGGCCCAGCGGATTTCTTTCTCAACGACATCTCCCCAAAAACCGACATGTGCCGTGCCAAGCTGGCCGTCAAGGACAGGGACGCTGGTTTCGTATACCGATTTTCCCTGCAACATTAATTCGCGCCGCCAAGGCACACGCTGCCTGGGCGCCGGAAGTCTTTGGTGAAGTTCCGCTGGTAATGTTTCCAGCGTGTGCGCAGTGATGGCTCCTTGACTATCCCGAATGAATGCGTACGCCAAGCCGTCGTCATACAGATACTTCCGTAAGAGGGTGTTAAGCGCGAGAAGATCATTACGAAGCATATGGCTGGCCGCCGCGTCGCTTAAATTCCTGGCGACGGTCAAGCCGCGTTTATCAACCTGCTCACGGAACGTCGCTTCGCTGAGCCGATATACCGTTCCAATGAGGACGGCGGACAAGATTAGCGTCACTGCAGAAAATCCGCCGGCAACTTTCCAACGAAGTCCCCACCGTTTTCGGGATTGAGCCTTGTTGCCGCCTCGGAAAAGACCGGTCACACCTCTCGCTGTTTCGTTTCGCGACGTTTGCACCTGTAAACGACCATCTACCGGCTCATCGTCGGCGAGCACTCGAGCCGCTTCTGGCGCTGCGTTAACGGATACTTCGGAAGATGCAGATAAATCTGGCGAGCCGATAAATGCCGGCTCAGGCAGATGCGACGAAATTACCGATCTGTGTACCCCGTTTCCATTCCGGATATCATTTTTCTTTGCAGCTGTCGTCCAGACATTTGTAACTCTGCTTGCTCCGGCTTCCGCATCTGCAAGGCTCGGGCGCCGAACTGCTTGGTTCAGCCGAAACTTCTCGGCTGCTCTTCTGACAATCTCCTCGGGAATCTTTCTATTTTCTGCGCCCAATGCCAATGCGAGCGAATTGTCGCAAAGGATATTCACCAGTCGCGGTATCCCTCCGGTATAGTCCCAAATCGTATCAACCGCTCCTTGCGTAAAGATCTCCGGACCATTGTAACCGACGACGTGCAAGCGATGATCAATGTAATGTTCGAGCTCGGTTTTGGTATCGAGACCGGTAACCGTGTGCTGGATAGCGACTCTTTGCTTGATTTGCCTGAGCGACGGCTGGTCCAATTTGCTCAGCAACTCGGGCTGACCAACGAGCACAATCTGCAGGAGCTTTTCATCGTCTGTTTCTAGATTCGAGAGCGCGCACAGTGCTTCGAAACCGCTTTCGTTTGTGTTTTGTGCTTCATCGACCAATAACGCGACGATTTGCCCGTTTGTGGCCATCTGCAACAGATATCTCGTGAGATCCTGCGTCATCTCGATTTTGGTTTTTTTCCTCGTCAAGCCAAGACTAGTAGAGACAACCTCGAGAAAGCCATTTGAAGTGAGCTGGCTTGACGAGATAAAAACGAATTTAACGGTCGCGCCCAGATCATTCATTAGCTTGCGCAACAAAATAGTCTTGCCGGTTCCGACTTCTCCGGTAACGAGCATAAGGCCTTTCTTTGCTACGATTCCATGAGCCACCTCAGCCAGAGCGTCCCGAGATGCTGTGTTGGTATAGTAAAAGCGCGGGTTGGGGGTCACGCCGAAGGGCGGTTCTTGAAACCCAAAGTGAGTCTCGACAGTTTTTTGCGCTTCCGCGTTAGGCTGGATCATTCTGTATCCTTTTCACCGCTGCCTTGGCCGTTGCTAAACTTTCGCACCGCTCAGATTGACGGTACTGCCTACTGTCCGGTTCATACGCGCTAATTAACCGACGAATCCGTGCTGCTCACGAGCGGACCCGCTAGGTCTCATCGCACAGGGAATGAGTTGTCGTCGAGTGAGCTGAGGAGTGTAACAAGACGTCGGACGACCAGGCGCTCATCTCATGATGTACAGCTATGCATGAGAAAGCTTGGGACAACTGCCTGCATCTTTTAGTAAAGCGTTCAGAGATTGTCAAGATGCGACAAACTGGAAGTTTTTGGATACACCGGGCAAGACTTGGCTTCGACCCGGCCACCGACAAGCTGTCTACGAAATACAATGATCGACTGAGCTCGGGGTTTTAGCGCCCGAACTTAACTGACTCGACGAAAATTCAGCAGAGATTTCAGCGCACCACGGGAACATTGTGCCTGGAGTCGGTCAGGAGCGCAGCTCTGGATCCGACTGAGCCACATCGATCTTGAAGCCGGTTCTGATCTGCCCAGAGCTTCCCGTTCTGGGTAGTTGGCGAGCTTGTGTAGGACATATCTGTCAGCACTCATAATGGAAAAAACCAGAGCCATTGTGGTCCGATCAGAGCTGCCGGCTCGAGCGGTCACAACGGCCCTGGCCGTTTCCATTCACAGCTCAATTCAGTGAAAGCGGCTGTGGTTCGCCATAAATGAAATCATCCATCATCACGATGTCGTTTTCGTCATCATCGTTCGGCCCCGCCGCTGCATTGCCGGTTGTGATTCGGACCCGCGCAATCTCGGCGTTCTGGAATACAATTCCAAAGAAGGAAAAATTTCCATTACCGGGCGATGCTGGAACGAAACTACTGAATATTAGTCTGCCGTCCTGACCGAAGTACTCTACCAAAGTGCTCGCTCCATGAGGGTTTCCCCGTCTCTCCCGAGGCCCAATGCCATTTGGCTCGTCAACGTCCACGAACACGGCACCGAAGCCACGAACTGTCGCGGGGAAACTTCCGTTGAAGCCGGGTACAAAAAATAATCCTTCGGTTATGTTGCTCCCAACTGGGGTGAACAGACGTAGCGGGCTGAAGGCGCGAAATGCAGTGGCGTAAGTTGGATTGTTGAAGAGCCCCACAAGTCCATTCTGCGGACCGCCGGATGGTGGCGCCTGCGAGAGGCCAACGCCCGACGTCGTAAATTGTCCGCCTCGGGTATTCACGAAAACGTTGAACGGTGTGACCGGATCCGTCGTTGCGTCCACGCCACCACCGCCGTCCCAATTGATCTCACGCCGGCCGTTTGAGAGTGGCCCTGGGTTGTTTGCATTGTTGGGATCGCCTAGAGCCGTACGAAACTCATCAATAGTTCCCTCAATGGAATCAGCCGTTGGTCCTGAGGCTTGGAACACGAGCGGAGAAGGCAACACCTTTGAGTTGATCCCTTGTGCCTGAGCGGCGTGGCCAACAGAGGCAAACAAGATGACGAACAATAATCCCACCACGAACTCAAGTGCCAAAATCGCATTCTTCTCCATGAAGGCGTCCTCCTTTTGTATCTTGATGCGAACATCGCGACAGGTCACAAGACGATCTCCAATCGATCCCTAATCGCGAACCATTTTGCGCATTTCGTCAATCGAGAACGCTCGGACAAATTTCATCTTTACATTGCCTAAAGACTGCACCGAACACATCAGTTTGTTGATCGGTTCCGGACCTTCCGCTTCAATAACGATTGCAGCATCGTGAGGTCCGCCCGGCGTGTAAAAAAGCTCACTTACCTGTACACCCAGTTTTGCTGCCTCCGCTTTCGAGGCTTCGGCTCGATCAGGCGAATCTTTAATCGTACGCCGACCCTGATCCGTGTAATCCACCAAGATGACTCCCTTAACCATACAGCACCTCCTCTGGA
>JBIOXP010000582.1:0-5097 GCA_044869705.1 Binatia bacterium
CGCAAAGCGTGTCGTCAACGCCGATGGGCTGGCGGTGTCGCCGGGTTTCATCGATTTCCACACGCACCTCGATGCGCAGCTCCTGTGGGATCCGCTGGCGACCTCGTCTTGTTTTCATGGCGTTACTACTGTGATTCCCGGCAACTGCGGCCTCTCATTGGCGCCCTGCAAAGAGCCGGATCGCGATCAGATCCTGAGAAGTTTCGAGCGGGTCGAAGCGATCACCTTTCCCGCTTTGAAGGCGGGCGTGCCGTGGAGTTTTACCACGTTCGGCCAGTATCTCGACGCGATGCGCGGCAAACTCGGTGTCAATGTCGCGTCTCTCGTGGGGCACTGCGCGCTGCGCCAGTTCGTCATGGGCGCGGCATCCATCGAGCGGGCGGCGACGCCGGCGGAAATCCAGCAGATGAAAGAAGTGCTCCAAGCCAGCGTGCGCGCCGGCGCCGCCGGTTTCTCGACGAACCAGAATCCCGTGCATATGTATGCCGACGGCACGCCGATCCAGAGCCGCTTCGCCACCGATGAAGAAATTGTCGAGCTGGCGTGCGCGCTCGGCGAAATTAATCAGGGCGCGGTGCAAATCTCGCGCGGCTCGCTGGGCGTTTCGGTGCCGATTCCGGAGAGCCTGAAGTTATTCGAAGAAATCTCTTCACGCTCCGGACGGCCGGTGATCTGGCAAAGCATTGCCCATCGCTGGGACAAGCCCAACGAATGGCGCGTGCTGCTGGACGCCGCCAAGGAAACCATCGATCGCGGTGTGCAGTCGTATCCGCTGTGCAACGCCCGGTTGTTCAACAACCGATTGACGATGAAGAACGCCCAGGTGTTCGACGACCTCCCGACTTGGAAGACGATTCTCTTTTTGCCGCTGGAGGCGCGCATCGCGGCGATCAAAGATCCCGAAACGCGCAAAAAGCTGCGCTACGAAGCGGTGGAAGAGAAGAAATCTTCGCGGTTCTCGCGGCGCTGGGATCTGGTGTATTTGATCAACGCGGTCAAACCGGAAAACAAGTATCTGGAAAAAAAGAGCGTGGCCGAAATCGCCAAGATCCGCAATCAAGATATCATCGATGCGTTCCTCGACTTGTCCCTGGAAGAAGGACTCGATACGGAGTTCCAAACCTCGAGCACCAACGGCGATGAACAGGCGGTGGCGGAAATTATCCGCAGCCCCTACGTGCTGGTTGGCCAGTCCGATGCCGGCGCCCATCTGATCTACGACGCCGGTTTCGGTTATGCCACGCGGTTACTCGGCTACTGGATCCGCGAGAAACAGATCATGAGCTTGGAAGAGGGCGTGCGTAAGCTGACCTTTATGGTGGCGTCGATCTTCGGTCTGCCCAATCGTGGTCTGTTGCGAAAGGGCATGGCCGCGGATTTGTGCATCTTCGATCCGTCAACCGTTCGCGAGGGCGATGCGGAGATGGTGCAGGATCTGCCCGGCAATGAGAAGCGCTTCATCCAAAAAGCGACCGGCATCGAGATGACGATCGTCAACGGTGAAGTGCTGGTGGAAAGAGACAAGCATACCGGCGCGCTCCCGGGCACTGTGCTCGGCGGCGGCAACGGTCATTCGCTGCAAGCGGCGGCATAGATATCTCACCCAAGAGAACGCAAAACCGCAAAATAACTTTGCATGAAGGGCGGGTTTTCGAACCCGCCCTTCAAGTTTTGAGTCTTCCGCAACGAGGTGAAGAATGGGCGCGACTGAAAAAATTGCCCGGTTTATCGTAGACACTAGTTACGGAAGCCTTCCGCGCGACGCGGTGGAGAAAGCCAAGCGCACGGCGCTCGATTGCGTGGGTGCTGCGCTCGCCGGCGTCGGTGAGCCGGTCAGTAAAACCATCACGGCCTACGCGACTAAACTCTGCGGACCGGCGCAGTCGTCCGTGTTCGGCGCCGGTATCAAAGTTCCCATCGCAGACGCGGCGCTGGCCAACGGCTGCATCGCGCACGCGCTCGACTACGACGACTGCGGCGTGAAGATTGGGCATCCTAGCGTCCTGGTGCTGCCCGCGGTGTTGAGTCTCGGCGAGCATCTTCACGTTTCGGGCCAGGATGTTCTCACCGCATATATTCTTGGGCTGGAGGTCGAAGGCAAGCTCGCGCTTCACGCCGACTTCAAGCTGATGCAGGCGCGGTTGAACCACCAGATCTGGTACGGCTCCATGGGCGCAGCGGCCGCTTGCTCCAAGCTTCTTCGGCTGGATGTGGATAAGACCAGAATGGCATTGGGGATCGCGGGAAATTTTGCCTGCGGCCTGTCAGTCAATCACGGCAGCATGGCGGGCGCGATGGCAGCGGGAAACTCCTGCCGCAACGGGGTGATCGCCGCGTTTATGGCACAGGCGGGAATTACCGCGAATCCTAACAGCATCGAGGCGAAGAACGGTTTCTACGACACCCTTGTCGGTCGAGATCACTACGAGCGGAACGCATGGCGGACTTACTCGGCAAACCGTTCTACATCGAATCTCCGGGAATCGGATTGAAAAAATATCCGAGCTGCTATCACACTCATCGAGCGCTGGACGGTGTTTTCCAGTTATTGGGCGAGCACTGCCTCAACGCCGAAGACATCACCGAAGTCGACGTCGGCACCTCGGAACGCGCCCTGCGCGTCCTAGCGTTTTCCGAACCAGCGACGCCGTACCAGGCAAAATACAGCATGCCTTACTGCATCGCTGCGGCGGTGGTCGACAAACAGGTGAATCTCGAAACTTTCACGGATCAGAAGTTTGAAGATCGCGGCATCGTCGAAGCGAGAAAAAAAGTTCGCCTATCTTTTCCCGACGTTCCTATCTGGCCGGGTTTGGCCGACGTTGGGCCCGATACTGCGTTCGTCGGCAATCCCGTGACGATCCAAACCCACGATGGCAAAAGCTACAGCGCGCGCGTAGACATCCCGCGCGGCGACCCTGCTCTGCCGCTGAGCGACGACGAGCTGGTAGCGAAATACCGCGACTGCGCACGGAGCCAACTACGGCCAGATGAGTTAGAGCGCAGCACGGGTCTAATTCTGGGGCTGGAGAAGTTAACAGAGATCGGGAAGTTTATGGCTACTCTCAGCTCACCCGATAATACGATGGGACACACGGGCGCCGAAGCCGCCTCCCCGCATCATTCAAATCTGTAGGAACTTGCAGCTAGGCGTCGCGGATGTTCGCTTTGACTTTGTCGATCAGCTCCGGCGTGACTTGACGAATGCCGTGTTCCTTGGCGTGCTCAGCCGCTTTCTGCATGACTTCCTCAGTTGTCTCTCCGCGAATTACTTGATTACAGCCACTCGATGGGTCGACTTTCGCGCATTCCAAAACTTTTGCCATGGCAAAGTCTCCTTCTTTAAGGCCAATACTTTTCTTTGCTCACTCTGAACTTCTATCCCAATAATGGATCAAGAGGCAATGGTTCTTTTCTGTACCAATTTTGAAAAAGTCGTTCTTCAGTTTGCTAAATCGGTGCTTGATAAGAGGGCGCGACTGGGATATCGAGCGATTAACAAGACTGGAAAGCGAGTCAAGCAAACTATGTACTACGGCGCGCGGGGAATTGTCGGACTGGTGAAGCCGACGTATCGGCCGGGCTCGATGGAGAGTTTCATCAAACTGATGCCGGAAGGGGTCGGCTTCATTCCGGCTCATGCCGGCATTCGTGCGGGAAATGAAAAAGAATTGCAAGAGGCGCTGACGGTGGCGGAAAGAAAAGTTGCCCGGCTTGCCGAGCTGGGCGCAGATGTGGTGATGATCATGGGAGCGCCGCCGACGATGGTGCGTGGCCACGGTGCCGATCGGGAGATCGCGGATTCGCTGAGCAGGAAATACAAAATCCCCGTGACCGTTGCGACCATCGCTCAGGTGGATGCGTTTCGCGCGTTGGGAATGAAAAAACTGGTGGGCATCACCTACTTTCAGGATGACATGAACCAACGGTTTGCAAAATTTTTGCAGGACGACGGTTTCGATGTCAAAGCGATGAAAGGCATCGATGTGCCATTCAAAGATGCCGGCAAGCTCGCTCCCGAGGCGATTTACAATTTCGCCAAAAAGACTTTTCTGGAATACGGTCCCGCAGACGGTATCTATATGTTAGGCGCCGGTTGGCACAATCTGCCTGTGATCGAGATGCTCGAAAAGGATTTGAAAACGACGGTACTGTCGAGCATTCCCGCACAGGTCTGGGCAACGAAGAAAATTCTCCACCTCAATGAGCCCGTAACGGGCTATGGACGGTTGCTGGCGGAAATGCCGTAGAAATTGCCGTGCTGGAGTGTTGGAGTAATGGAGTGATGGCAAAATTGCGAATCATCGTGACAGCCGTTTTTGCGCTCGGCGTGGCTTTTTTTAGCGCTGGGTTTTCGGCCGATGCTCAGGACGTTAGAGCGAAGGGCGAGGCCGAGGGTAAGCTGATGATGTATGCGACGTTCACAGCGGCGGATTCCAAGACGCTGGTCGACGCCTTCAAACAGGTCTATCCCAAGATCGATGCGGCATATTATCGCGGTTCGGATGCCGCGCTGGTCGAACGTTTCGTCAATGAGAACCGCGCGGGACAGAACATCTGCGATGTCATGCTGACGACGAGCTTTTACGGCCACAACTTGAAAAAGCGCGGCTTATTCGCGCCGTATGATTCGCCGGAGCGGAAATTTTTCCGCGAAAGTTATAAAGACCCGCAAGCCAATTGGACCTCGACTTACACGAATTACGGCGCATTCGGCTACAACACACGCGCGGTGGCGAAAACCAGCGTGCCCAAAAGTTTCGACGAGCTTTTGAAGCCCGAATGGAAAGGGCAGATCACCTTGGATAGCCGCCCCTACGAATGGTTTGGCACGATGCTTAAAGCCATGGGTGAGGAAAAAGGTTTAGCTTACATGCGCGAGCTCGCGAAACAGTCGGAGTTGCGCACCGGGCGAAACTTGCTCGCTCAACTGGTCGCCGCCGGTGAGTTCAAAGGAGCATTGACGGGATACTCACAAACCTTTGAAGTGCTCAAACCGGCGGGTGCGCCGGTCGATTGGGTTTATTTGAATCCGGTATTCGCCAACATCCACCCCACTGGCATTGCCGCCAAAGCGCCGCATCCGAATGCAGCGCG
>JBIOXP010000583.1:0-7320 GCA_044869705.1 Binatia bacterium
CTCGAAACTTCGCCCGGCGCACTCAAACCAACCGTCATACTGTGCGGAGCGGTTTCAGTTCGCTTAGCGCAATCAATATACCAGTTGATGCGAGCCGCCCGTACAAGATCGCCGTTCGCATGATAGCCAAGTCTTCCCGCAATATTTTTGCGACGCTGAGAATCGACAACGAAAAGCCCTGACTCTTCTTGATTTCTCTTTGGCATCTCTCGTGCGTTATTGCTACTAAGCGCAGAATTATGCTCGATAACAGCTTCGCCTTAGCAAGTTTAAAGCTCCTGTTTATGAGGAGAGGTCTCCGGGAGGCAGAGTCCCGATGCGTGTATCTTACGACGGCGAGCCTGTATTGCTGATCCGGCCCAAATCGGAAGAATGGAGGTTATAACGTGACAGAGATTCTCTTTAAAGCCATTGGGCAGGTGCGAACCCAAGCTTCGGAAAGCGACATTCGGCGGGAAAGCAAAGAGATCGAAGGGGAGCTGGAAATATTCCCCGAATTCGAACCCGCTTTGGAGGGAATAGACGGTTATTCGCATTTTTTCGTGCTGGGCTATTTCAATAAGCTCAGGCCCGATCAAATAGGTCCGCTCCAGGTGAGACCGATGCGGCTGGTGAACCGAGGCTTTAAGCTCGAAGAGCTTCCGGTCCTGGGTGTATTCGCGCTTGATTCTCCCACCCGCCCGAACCCAATCGGACTCACGCTGGTTCGGTTCATAAGCCGAGAAGGCCGGCGTCTCAGAGTCAAGGGTATCGATTTTTTTGACGGAACACCGATTCTCGACATCAAGGCTTACCGGCCGGAGTACCGAGCGGACGAGTTTGACGTGCCGGAATGGTACAAAAAGCTAAAAGACGCGCACGGACACATTTAAAACTGCAAAGCTAAATGCGAGCGAATGCGGTCGACGGCGCTGAGACTCGCTATCAAGCAAACGATCCAAAACTCGTGGCGGCATCCATCAATGGTTCTCAGTACGGGTACCGATCAGAGCCAACGATGCCATCGGCCTTGGACGGCGAACTGAATAGGCAGGCACGAAAAAGCACAGCCCTCGAGCTGAATGCCCGGACAAGACGCAGACGGCTATTTGGGACGTGCGAGCGTCGATTTTGCCGGCTCTAACCTCACATTTGTCGCGGCGGCTCCTTCCAACTCGAAGTACTTTTCACGGAATTTCAAGGCAACACTGACAAGAGTGATGAGCACCGGAACCTCTACTAACGGTCCCACTACGGCCGCGAAGGCCTGGCCAGAATTAATCCCGAAGACCGCGACGGCGCCCGCAATTGCGAGTTCAAAATTGTTGGAAGCTGACGTGAACGAAAGAGTAGCACTCTGGGCGTAATTGGCGCCCGCTTTGTTGCTCAAGTAAAAAGAGAGCAGAAACATTACCACGAAGTAAATCAGCAAGGGAACGGCAATGCGCACCACGTGCAATGGAATTTTCACGATGACTTCACCTTTGAGAGAGAACATGACGAGGATCGTGAAGAGAAGCGCGATGAGCGTGATGGGGCTGATCTTTGGAATAAATCTTTCCTGGTACCACCGCTTATCTTTAAACCTGATGAAGGCAAATCGGGTGATCAGCCCGGCGATGAACGGTATACCTAAATAAATAAAGACACTCTCGGCAATTTGGCCGATGGTAATGTTGACGCTTACTCCGGTGAGCCCGAGAAGCGGAGGTAGAACGGTGATGAAAATAAATGCGTAAACGGAAAAGAAAAGGACTTGAAAGATCGAGTTGAAAGCCACCAAGCCGGCGCAGTATTCCGTATCTCCCTTGGCTAAGTCATTCCAGACGATGACCATCGCGATGCAGCGAGCCAAGCCAATCATGATAAGCCCTATCATATATTCTGGATATTCCCGCAGAAAAATAATGGCTAAAATGAACATGAGAATGGGTCCGATGATCCAGTTCTGGACCAAGGACAGGGTGAGTACTTTGTAGTTTCGGAATACCTCGCCGAGTTCTTCATATTTCACCTTCGCCAACGGCGGATACATCATGAGGATCAGGCCAATGGCAATGGGGATATTGGTCGTCCCGGATTGAAATCGATTCCAGAAATCGACGATGCCTGGAAAAAAATATCCCCATCCGACGCCGATAAACATTGCAAGAAAGATCCATAGGGTTAGATAACGATCGAGGAATGAAAGTTTTTTTCTGATGAGCTCTTCTGCCATCGTCCTGCTCAGTGTGCCCGTCCGATCTCGTCAAGTTTTGCTTTCAGCGCAAGCTGATCTAACTTCTCAAACGGAAGAGCTGTAAACAGTGATATGCGCCGATGAAGCTCCGTGTAAGCCGTTAGAAATGCTTTTTGTCTGGTTTCCTCGTTTCCCTCTACCGCCGCTGGATCCGGGACGCCCCAATGCGCCGTCATCGGCTGTCCGGGCCAGACGGGGCAGGTTTCCGCTGCCGCTTGATCGCAAACCGTGAAGACAAACTGCATGAAGGGCGCTCCGGCCTGCAAAAACTCGTTCCAATCTTTGCTGCGGAGCCCTTCCGTCGAGATTCGATTTTTTTTGAGAAGCTCTATTGTGAGGGGATTGACTCTGCCAATCGGATGGCTTCCTGCGCTGAACGCTTTAAATTTGCTCGTCCCAAACGAGTTGAGGATTGCCTCCGCCATGATGCTGCGCGCCGAATTGCTCGTGCAGAGGAACAACACATTGAACGAGCCTTCGTGATTCATTGAAATCTCCTCAAGCGCAACAGGCGGTCGTTTCCGTGGCACAGCACGCGCTCGATCCGGCGCGAGCGGCCCCTCCGTAAACCGGGATGGAATCGAGCGTGTGAAAAGTCTCCCATGCGACGCCCTGGGGATCGGTCATCCAGTATTTATCGGAGCGCGCATAGCAGCATTCTGCGTTGGGTTGATCGACGGCCGAGATATCCGCCGACGCAGCCTGATCGCGCATCCGGCTCAGTTCCCCTGCCGATTCGACCTGCACGCCAAGATGGTCGATTCCCGGCTCAAGGCCGCGCGACGAGATCGCGAAGTTGATTCTTGGATCGTCAAGCATCCATTTCGCGTAGTCGGCTTTGAGCACGGTCGGCGGCGTGCCGAATAACTTTTGGTAGAACTGGACGCTGGCGTCGAGGTTCTTGACAGCAACATGCACGTGAAAGCGTTTCATGATCGACTCCTTCGGTTCTTGGATTTTGCTTTAGGCGGGCAACAACGCTGAAGCGCAGTTTGCACATCGACCAGGCATTTCTGCGGCATTCCCTGGCAGCAATTCTTCGTAAGAAACGTCATTAGCTTTGCCATAGCCTCGAAATCCGTCGCATAGTAAATGAACTGCTTCTCCTGGCGCGAAGAGACAAGGCCGGCGTGAGAAAGCTCCTTTAGGTGAAATGACAGAGTTGCGCCTGGAATTTCCAGCGCCTCCGCAAGCCTTCCGGCAGAAATACCTTCGGGCCCTGCCTCGACTAACAATCGAAAGATCGAAAGCCGCGTTTCTTGGGCGAGCGCGGCGAGCGCCGTAACCGCATCTTTAATCTCCATGTTTCCGGTATTATCGAAATAAGCGAAGTTTGCCAAGAGCTAAATGGTTGTCTTCCGTCGCAAATTTGACGATTTTAATTACTTCTTAGGTGGTCTGTGTTCGCATTTTCACGCGAAATCGCGCTGGAACCGTTAAGCCAGAGCGGAGATCAATCTTCCTCTGCCTGCGCCGGAGAGGCGACTGCTCCGCAGAACGGTGCTAAATATTCGTAAGGGTTCGAAAATATAAGCGCTCGCCCACCGAGTTAAAGACGAGAAAAGAGCGTAGAACCCAAATAGTCTCCGATTTATGTTTCCCCATTCCCGTTTATGAAGTCCCGATTGCTGTGGCTGCTAAATGGCCTACTTCGAGAATTGGTTTTTACTTCACGGTGAAAATCAGAAAGTACTGATATGGGAGGAATGTGTACTCCTTCTGTAGGCGAAAGCCGTGGCTTTGCATCTCTTTGATGAGATCTTCCGTGGCGATTTTCATTTGCCGCGGCGGGCCGACCGGAAGATCTTTTTTGTGAAAGTCGATCATAACGACCTGTCCGCCGGGTTTTAACATTCGCTTCATTAGCGCAAGATATTTCGTCTGATTTTCGATGTGGTGCCAGGACTCACTGAAGAAGAAACGGTCAATGGAACCATCGGGCAGCAGCGGATCATCGGGATCGGAGAGAACCGAGACGACGTTGCCTACATGAAGCTCACGGATGCGCCGGTTGATATGCAGAATCATATCCGGGCTCACGTCCACTGCGTAAACTTTCCCTTTGTCTCCCACATGATGTGCCAATCGAAAGGTGAAATAGCCGGAGCCGGCGCCGATGTCGGCGATAACTTCACCGGGTTTGATTGCCAGCGCCGTCATGACGTCCTGCGGCTTTTGATAAGCATCTCGCTTGGGGTCTTCGAGAGCACCGATGTAGGCCTTGGGATCGTTGTGAAGCTGGTGCATTTCGTGCTCGTCGGGCGGAACGGCGCCGTGGGCGGTAACTGAAAGGGGTAACAGGATAAGCGTGAGACAGAGCAGGATTGACTTCATCGACTTCTCCTAATTTTTGCAATCAACTAACGTACCATAAATTTTTATAACGCTTGCGAATGGAGTGTTACGAAAACCGGTCGTAACTAGACGTAGCGAGGTGCCCCGGAGGATCTGACGTTAGACTTCCGGTGCTTACGGCGATAAATTCCCGTCCGGAAATCCTGCCAATAGTTCGAAGACTGAGAAAAAGATGAATAAGCCATGCGCCTCCGGTACTTAATCCTAAATGTGCGCCGACTTTTTGATGTTCGCTCCGGGGAGGCAGCACGAATTGGATCGGTGGCGGCTTTTCTCTTTTTCTTGCTTGCTGCTAACAATGTCATCAAAATCGTCAGGGATTCTCTTTTCCTTAGCCGTTTTCCCATAACTCAGCTCGCCTATGTTTATCTGCTGGCTGCACTTCTGGCGAGCGGCATCATTGGCATCTATTCTCGTTATACTTCGAGACTGTCAATTTCGCAGGTCATCCTTGGTTCGCACGTCTTTATCGCCAGTAATGTTATCGTTTTCTGGCTCCTGATAACTTTTTACGATTTCGCTTGGGTACTCTACGGATTCTACATGTGGTCGGCCATCGTGGGCCTCGTTGCAATAGCGCAATTCTGGACACTGGCTAGTGATATGTTCAATCCGCGCGAAGGCAAACGTCTTTTCGGCGTTGTCACGGCGGCAGGAACCTTAGGCGCAATGGCCGGCGGCTTTGCCGGGAATTTGGCCGTCACTTTTCTGTTCGACACAAATCAACTTTTGTGGTTGGTCGTGGTTTTCTTCGCGGGCGCTTTTGTTGCGGCTTGGTTTGCCACCCAACAACCAAGTCACGTGCTTTCGAAAAATAGAGAACAACTGGCCACGAGTGAACTTAAGCCTCAGGACGACAAAGGTGTTTTCCGAACTCTCGGAGCCTCCGCTTATCTTCAGGCGATTGCTGCGCTGCTTTTTATTTCTGTAATAGTTTCGACCCTAATCGATTTTCAATTCAAGGCAGCGGCAAAAATGGCGTACGCCTCTGCAGACGGTTTGGCAAGTTTTTTTGGTACTTATTACGCCATTCTAAGTGTCATGACCTTGTTTGCCCAGGTGGGGCTGACAGGAAGACTTCTGACGGGGTTTGGTCTGACACCGAGTCTTCTTGTTCTTCCCTTCACGCTTCTCGGAGGGACGATTGGCCTTCTACTCTGGCCAGGTCTTGTTACCGCAACGGCGACGCGGCTCGCCGAAGCGTCTTTGCGCACGAGCATCAACGACAGCGGAGTGGAAATTCTTTATCTTCCGATTCCGACGCTTATCAAGAAAAAAATTAAGGTCTTTCTCGATGTAACGGTCGAACGACTGGGCGACGGCACCGCGGCTTTCATCATTCTTTTCTGTACGCTGTTTTTGGGAAGGCCTGAAACCTCGGTCTTAGGTTATTTTTCTTTAGGTCTTATTTTTGTGTGGATTGCAGTGGTGTTCGTCGTGCGGCAAGGATATATGGATGCTCTGCGCAAAAGTTTGGCCCAGCGAGAAACATCATTCGAAGAAGCACGGATCGATTTCGACAAGGAAACGATAGATGCCGCATTAAAGATATTGGAAGGAAAAAACGATCAATCGGTACTGTTTGGTCTAAAGCTCGCTGCAAAATTCGACCGGAAAGTTGTCGCGTCAAGTTTGCCTCGCGCTCTCCTTCGCCATTCCTCTCCTGAAGTCAGAGCTCAAACGATCCAACTTCTTTCAGCAAGTCCGGATCAAGCTAGCCTCAACGAAATAAACCAAATGCTGCAGGACGAGAATCATGAGGTCCAGGCAGAAGCGCTCCGCGCGGCTTGCGCCATTTTTAAAGCTGACGCGGTTTCGATCGCGCGATCCTATGTTAATAGCGCGGAGGCAGCGATCAAACGATGCGCCTTGGAGTGCCTGCTCCGGCATGGCGACGAGGGAGCGCGGGCGGCCGCATTGGACACCGTTCGTGAAATGGCCGACAGCCGAAGTGGAGAACAGGACCGTGTCGAGGCTGCCCATCTAATGGGCGACGTTAATCACCCGGCGTTTGTTCCTCACCTCAGTAAGTTGATTCAGGAGGACTCGTCGACCCTGGTCATCCGTGAGGCGATGATTTCAGCAGGCAAAAGAAAGTATTCCGAAATCATCGGAGATATCGTTTCCCGCTTAAGCGATAACAAAACAAAGACCTATGCTCAGGAGGCCTTGATCGAATACGGTGAAGTCACAGTGAAACCGTTACGAGACGCTCTATTTGATCCGCTAGTTTCTCGCGAGATTCGGTTTAATATCCCTCGGACCTTGGGCAAAATTCATGCGCAGTCAGCGATGAACGCGCTCTTGGGCGGTTTGTTGGAGGAAAACCGGTCTATCCGTTTCCAAGCTATTCTGGCGCTTGAGCAGATGGCCCGCCGCTTCGCTGACCTGAAGGTCGACCGAGAGGTGATTGAGAGCGCCATCCTTTCCGACGCGATGCTCTATTCTGAACGCTTCGCGATTTTCTATGTTTTGTTTGCGAACTCGGATGAATCGGCAGTACAACGGGCCTCGGTTTTGCGTCAAGCGCTCCGGGACACTATGGAGCGGGTGAGAGAGCGCGTCATTTGGCTGCTCTCGCTCATTTATCCGGCAAAAGACATTCGCGGCATTTGGAGCGCTCTAAATTCGGGCGATCCGACCAAGCAAGCCCACGCCGTGGAGCTGCTAGATAATTTGCTGACGGGAGAGGTCAAGCGATATAGCTTCCCTCTCTACAGCGATGCCCTCGATCCGGCGCGCTTCAC
>JBIOXP010000584.1:0-16524 GCA_044869705.1 Binatia bacterium
TTTGGGCGGAGATGCACAGATTGCGATCAGCGGGGGAGAGGCGATCGTGCGCGCGCACGCGCAAGGGGCAACCGATTTGGTTTTTGTCGCCAGCGCGAAAAATACTTTGACCCACAGCATTCTCGGGAAACCGGAAATCAAGAAGCCCGAGGATCTCAAAGGCAAAAAGCTAGGCGTGTCCCGGCTCGGCAGCAATTCCCATTATTTCGTCATCCAGGCGCTGCGCAAAAACGGCATGGAGCCGACCGACATAACGTTCATCCAGACCGGTGGGCAGGTTGAAAACCTGGCCGCGTTGTTCAGCGGCGCCGTCGATGCCGCAACCATGACCGGACCCTCGGGCGGCACCAAAGCAGCGGCCCAGGGGTTTCGCTACGTAGTTTACGGCCCGGATCTGCACATTCCATTCGCCGCGGCGACTTTGGTTACGCGCAGGTCGACGATCGGCGCGCGCGGAGCGGCGATTGAAAAATTCGTAAGAGTCGTTGCCGAGGCGATGAAAATTCTTTTTGTCGACAAGGACTTCACCTATAAAGTGCTTGCCAAACAACTACGCATCTCCGACAAAAAGCTGCTCGATGCCGCCTACGACGAAGAAATCAAGGTTTTAGAGCCCCGGTTGGAATTCAAGAACGAAGCCCTTCAAGCGATTATCGATGAGACAGGAAAAGTCGATCCGCGGGCAAAAAAAATCAAGCCGCAGGATCTCATGGATCGGCGCTATCTGGATAGTCTTCAGAAGAGCGGTTTTTTCGACAAGCTCTGGGCTGCTAAAGAACCGCGATAGCGCCGCCCGGTGCTACTCGCCATGAAGGCCTCACTCGATCACCCTCTTCTTCTTCGGCGCTAAAGCCGCTGCTGCTTTGCTGCAGCCACGAGTCTTTGCAATGCGAGTTGCTGTGTGTGCTTTGAATACACAGCGCGGCTGCGCTTTTCCTTCGAGTGTCTCATTAAATCGTACAGCAAACCACCGTGCCGCAAAGCCGTAAAAAAACGAACTGCGCGAATTTTCGGTGATGGTGGCGGTGGCATAACGCTTGCTCGCTTTGACGCTCAGCGTGTGATCGTCTTCCGAACTGGCCACGCGTGACGGTCAACCGCGCGGAGGCGTCTATGGATACCAATATCTGGATTATCATTTCGCTTGTTCTGGCTGCCGCTGTGATCATTCTCGCGGCCATGCTGTTCACCCAGCGCCGTCGCTCGGGTCAGCTACAGCAACGGTTCGGGCCGGAGTACGAGCGCGCCGTGAACCGCTACGGAAGCCAAAAAGATGCAGAAGAGGAACTGATCGCGCGGGAACGCCGTGTCGATCGTTTTCGGATCGTGCCGCTTTCGCGTGAAGATGCGGCGCGGTTCAGCGAAGATTGGCGCGCCGTGCAAAACCGTTTTGTCGACGATCCGAAAGCCGCCGTCGAGGATGCTGACCGGCAGGTGCGCGCATTGATGCAACGGCGCGGTTACCCGATGGGAGACTTCGAGCAGCAAGCGGCGGATCTCTCCGTCGATCACGCTGAAGTCGTCGAGCACTATCGGACGGCGCACCAAATCGCGCTTCGAAATCAGGGCGGCAAAGCGAATACCGAGGATCTCAGAGAGGCGATCGTTCATTATCGCGCTATCTTCGAGGAGTTGCTGGAGGTGGGCACACCGCGCGAGCGCACGCAGGAAGAAAAAAAGGGAGGAATTGCACAATGGAAGTTCGGGAAAGACCTCTTTCGACGGCAGATTTAGCGGGGAAACCTGAAACGCACAACGAACCTGAGCGTAGGGATGCCGAAGCCATCGCAAGGGCCGATAAAGACGTCGCCGCTGTTCCCGTAGAAAAGCCTGCGACCGAAAAGTCACGGCCTCTGAGCAGAAACAACGAGGAGCTCGTGCCGCTGTTTTCCGAGTCGGCGGTGCAGAATTTTCGTCAGCGATGGACCACTCTGCAAACGGAATTTGTTGATGAGCCCCGGCGCTCCGTCGAACAGGCGGACGAGCTCGTGGCTCACGTGATGAAAGACATGGCGGCGACATTTTCGGACGAGCGAAAGAAGCTCGAACAGCAATGGGAGCAGGGTGATAAGGTTTCGACAGAAGACTTACGGCTGGTCCTGCGCCGGTATCGATCATTCTTCGATCGGTTCCTTTCGATTTGATTCCGACGGTTTGCCGAAGCCAACTTGCATGGTCGGCTCCGCCGTAAGAGCGCGGCTGACCCCAGTCCATTTGTCACGGGCGTGGGACAGACGTGAAGAAAGTAGCTTATTGGATTGCCGGCTCGATCGCGGTTCTTGTGATCCTCGTGATCGTGCTCTCTTACGCCATCGATGAGCCGCTCCGTCGAAAGATGGAACGCGACCTCAACAATCGGCTCAAGGGTTACTCAGTTCGCATCGGCCATCTCGATTTTCACCCGATCGGGTTATCCCTCGACCTCGAAAGAGCAGTCATTTATCAGAGCGCGCAACCGGATCCGCCCGTGGCGGAGATCCCTTCTTTGAGCGCCAGCGTGCACTGGAAAGCGTTGCTCTTCGGTCATCTGGTCGCGGATTTCGAAATAGATAGCCCGAAAGTGCACTTCGATCTGAGGCAATTCGCTCAAGAAGCGAAAGACGAGGTGCCGATAAAGGACAAGGGATGGCAGGACGCGGTACAGGCGATCTACCCGCTGAAAATCAATCGCTTTGCGATTTACAACGGTGACCTTACCTATGTGGATAAGGGTCCGTTCAAACCGCTGCATATCACAAAGCTCAATTTAGTTGCCGAGAACATCCGTAATGTCGAATCGGAAGAAGGAACGTTTCCTTCGCCCGTGCAAGCGGATGGCGTTGTTTTTGACCGCGGCACAATCAAAGTGAACGGCAATGCGGATTTTCTGGCAGAGCCGCATGTGGCCTTAAATCTGGCGGCTCAGCTCGACCAAATTGCGCTCGACTACTTTAAGCCGATAGCCGAGCGCTACAAATTGGCCGTGCAACAAGGCGTGCTGTCGGCCGACGGCTCCTTCCAGTACACGCGTGAGGGAACCCGGATCGAGATCAAACAACTACGTCTGGATAATTTTGTCGCTGATTACCTTCATACGAGCGCGGAAGCTCCGACCAAGAAAGTCGCCAAGGAAACCGCCAAGGTTGAAAGAGAACACGCCAATGAGCCGACCTTTGAGCTCAAGGTGGATCAAGTGCAAGTCCGTAACGGCCGTTTGGGATATGTGAACCAAGCGGCGAAACCTCAGTATCACGTGTTCTTTGCCAACACGAACCTGACCGTCGAGAATCTGAGCAACCACATGAAAGAGGGGATTGCGCACGTCCGAGCGGAAGGCAAGTTCATGGGTAGCGGGCCGGCGAAAATAAGCGCGGCATTCCGTCCGGAAGACAAAGGACCCGATTTGAACCTCGCGGTCAGCATCGATGATACGGATATGCGCTCGATGAATAATCTGTTTCGTGCCTACGGGAATTTTGATGTGGTGGCGGGAAAGTTTTCTTTTTACTCGGAGCTGAAAGTCCGGCAGGGCAAGATCGACGGCTACGTCAAGCCGCTGTTTCGTGATATGGACGTTTACGATCAGCGTCAAGACAAAGAAAAGAGTCTTTTTCGAAAGCTCTATGAGGGGTTAGTCGGGGGTATTTCCGGCCTTCTCCAGAATAAGCCGCGTGAGGAGGTGGCGACCAAGATTCCCGTGTCCGGGGACATCGAGTCGCCACAAACCAACACCTGGGAAACCGTGGGCAACCTAGTGCAAAACGCTTTTTTTAAAGCCATTCTTCCGGGTTTTGAGCGACAGGTCGCGCAAGGCAAAGGAGAAGGCGGGCGCGGCTAATCTTTAATTATTCCCTCCGCACCGGCCTATACTAAATCGCGCGAGTTTGCGCGCTGGCGCCGCTGTCGAGTAGAGTCCGACGCGGAAGTATCCCATCGGCGGAGGGGACCAAAATGGAAATCGAAAAGCGTCTTCAAGAGCTCGGTTATCAGTTGCCGAATCCACCCGTCCCTGCAGCCAATTACATCGGCTCCGTCCGGGTCGGGAATATTCTTTTCGTGGGGGGAAACATCGGCCGCATCAATGGCTCGCTCAAGTATCGCGGCAAAGTGGGAGCGACCGTGTCGCTCGAACAGGCATATGAGGCGGCACGCAATTGCGCGTTGAACCATCTTGCAATCATAAAGGCCGCGCTCGGAGATCTCGACCGGGTCGAGCGCATTGTCAAAGTCCTGGGTTACGTCAACGTCGCTCCGGGATTCGACCAGATGCCGAAGGTGGTTAACGGCGAGTCAGATTTGCTGGTTCAGCTTTGGGGCGAGCGGGGTCAACACAGCCGAGCGGCGGTCGGTGTAGCGTCGCTCAGTCAAGATGCTCCGGTGGAAACCGAAATGATCGTACAAACGAAAGATTGACTCACTCAGTGAAGCGAAAATCTTCCGCGCAGTCTAGCGCTGCTTAGCTATAGCGCCGGCGGGCAGTCGATCGCCTAGAGCAGATGGTGCACGATGGCCGTGCTGGTCAGCACGAGTGAGGTCGTAACAATTGCAGCGCCGAGCGGAGCGAGCACAAGAAACTCCAGCACGCCAATGGCGCTGACGGCAACGATCGCGAGCGCCAAACGGAGATAGAGTTCGATTTTTGCCCGACGGCGCCGGCGCGTACCGAAAAGCAGCTCTTTATCAGTTTGGGAGTAACTGGGTTGATGGTTTTGTCGCCGACGGAACTGAAAAAATCTGATCGCGAACCAAACGATAAAAAACAGTGCCGGAATTTCCGATAGCAAATAGCCGAGCTTATCCATGAGCATTGATGCAATCTCCTGTTGTCCGTGAGCTTCCTACAGGAACGCGTTCCGCAAGTCAAAGAGCAACGTAACGCTCCTTTATTTTCCCTCAGCTCGCTTTCTGCCCAGGACCTGAAGCACAGTTGTGACCGTCGGAGGAGGGTCGGTCTGATCTTTAAAAGAGACGAGTTGGTGACAGAGTTCCGCCGCCGCGTCGTGAAAGCCGCCAGGCAATCCGGCGCGCCTAAAAGCATCGGCAATCTCCTCCATTTCTCCCACGTAGCGCCAAGCTTTCGGCACAGCGACGCTCGCCGCGCGATCGCATTTCTTTGCGAGTGCCGGTTGCGAGATCGCCCACTCCTGCAAAAGCGCAGTGTCCACGCCTTCATGATCGGCATAGGCTCGGATCGCAAGCGCCAGGACATCGCTGCATTTCGTCCATGCCGCATAAGCGAGCTTCAAAGCCGATGCGGCGCCGGGTTGATCCCCGATCGCCCGGGCGTCAAGCAGCGTGCCGCTGAAGAGCTCGGCGATACGCTCCGCCCCAACGCCCGAAAGATAAAGACGAGTGGTGCCCGCCTGTTTGACGGGCGAGCCGATGATTCCCCCATCAACGAAGCTGGCACCGGCCCCTGTCACGATCCGGCCAATCTCCTCGGCGGTTGCTCTGGAGACGGCGTTGGCGTCCACATAAATTCCCTGGAATTTCGCTTCCGCAACTTCACGGGCGACGCTGAGAGCCGCGTGAGGAGGGCAGATCGACAGCACCGCTTCGCTTTGCGCCAGTGCCGTCGACAAGTCGCCGACATCGATTAAACCAGCTCGCTCGGCGCGCTCGCGCGTGGCGCCACTGCGGCCCCGTGACGTCCAAACGACGCGCGCGCCCCCCGCCCTCGCTGCGGCACCGACCGTGGCTCCCATATTTCCAGGATGCAATAAGGCGACAGTCTCCGGTTTCATTTTTCCCTCTTATTCAAACTACCCAGATCGATCTTATGGGGTCAAGCAATGGCGAATTTTTTCTCTCGTTTGTTGACGCTCGCATTGAGCGTTGATATGCCAGCAGCATGCTCATACTCAGCAATGAAGAGATCCAATCGTTTCTTTCGATCGAGGTTTGTATCACCGCTTTAGAAAAAGCTTATCGTTCATGGGACAAGGGTACCGCCATCAATCGGCCGCGCACGGATTTGGTGCTACCGTCCGCCAACGAAGCGGGCGTTTACGCTTTCAAGTCCATGGAAGCGGGCTTGTACGATCCCCCCGTGGTGGCGATGCGAGTCAATTCGGACATCATCCGCTGGAACCAGCAAGGCAATCGAACGATCAAAACCAAAATACCTGCCGCGCCGGGCGACAAATACGTCGGATTGGTCATGCTTTTCTCAACCATAAATGGCGAGCCGCTGGCGATTTTTCCGGACGGGGTCGTGCAGCGCATGCGTGTCGCGTCGAGCAGCGCTCTTGCCGCTCGTTATTTGGCCCGCGAAGACGCGCGCACGATGGCCCTTTTCGGCTCGGGTTGGCAGGCGGGAAGTCATCTTCCGGCTCTTTGCGCCGTGCGACCGCTTACCCGGGTCAACGTATTCAGTCCGACGAAAGCGAACCGTGAGGCTTTTGTCAAGGAGATGCAAGGAAAAGTAAACGCGGAAGTCCGTGCAGCGGAGTCGCCGGACGAAGCGATTCGTGATGCCGATATCATTGCCACGACCACCAACTCGCTGAGTCGTGTCGTCAGCGCTGATTGGGTCAAGCCTGGGCTGCATCTCACCTGTGTGCGCGTGCCGGAACTGGGCGACGACACGATTCGCAAAGTCGATCGGCTGGTGATTCACGCGCACCAGCATGCGCCGTCGAATTATGTCGCCGGCTATGGCGAAGAAGCCATCGCGGCGCATGATGCTATCGATATTATCAAGAAAGGTCCGGCGCGCGCCCACGAAGTCAACGTCGACCATCCGTTCTGGCTCGGCGCTCCTGCGTTGAAGGAATTGGTAACGGGAAAAGTCGCCGGACGGCAGAGCGCCGAAGAAGCGACCTGTTTTTTAAACAACATTGGCATCGGCCTTCAGTTCGCGGCAGTGGGCGCTGCTGTTTTAGCGGAGGCGAAGTCTCGGGGCATCGGTCATGAAATTCCCACTGATTGGTTTCTGGAAAGCGTCCATCCCTAGCTATGGCGCTCTCACACTGGCAAACCGGTGAACCTGTATTGACGAACCATTCGATTCGCGCTAGCCATAGGGTTCCACAAACTGCTGGCGAAAGGAGATAAGCAATGGCTCTTCGAATAGGGGACGTTGCCCCGAATTTTTCTGCTGAAACGACCGACGGTAAGATCAACTTTCACGATTGGATCGGGAACAGCTGGGCGATTCTTTTTTCTCATCCGAAAGATTACACTCCCGTTTGCACGACGGAGCTCGGGTACATGGCCGGGCTCAAACCCGATTTTGATAAGCGAAATTGCAAGATCATCGGATTGAGCGCCGATCCGGTGAGCGATCACAAAGGCTGGTCCAAGGATATTCAAGACGCGACCGGTCACGCTCCGACCTATCCGATCATCGGCGATGCTGACCTAGAAGTGGCGAAGCTTTACGATATGCTCCCGGCCAGCGAAATGCCCGGCAAGCGCACGCCGGTGGATAATCAGACGGTCCGCGCTGTATTCCTGATCGGGCCGGACAAGAAGATCAAGGCGATGCTCGTCTATCCGATGAGCTCGGGGCGTAATTTCGACGAGGTTTTGCGCTTGCTCGATTCCCTCCAGCTTACCGTTAAACACTCGGTGGCAACACCGGTCAACTGGAAACCGGGGCAGGATGTGATCATTCCGACCGCGGTTTCCGATGATGATGCGAAGAAGAAGTATCCGCAGGGCTTCAAAACCGTGAAGCCCTATTTGCGATTCGTTTCGCAACCGAAAGATTAGCTATTATCCAGCCGACATGTGTGCGCGACACGCGAGAGATGGCGTCTCTTGCTGTCGCGCACGTACCTCATGGTGAGCCCGACCCATTTCGCTTCACTGGAAGTATTTGCCTAGTTCCACCGACGGCCGAAGCATCAGATCCCTAAATGGTCCTGCAGTAACTCTGGCCGATTGCGGAGGTCGTCGCTGCCGCCCTCGAAAACGATCCGGCCTTTGACGAGAATCAAGTTTCGGTCGGTGAGCGCTGAGAGCGCGGCGAAATTTTTGTCGACGATGAGCGCCGCGATCCCGTCTTCGCGCACGGTTCCCAGAAGGCGCCAAATAGCGCGTGCGATCAGGGGCGCAAGACCCTCGGTTGCTTCATCAAGAATCAGCAAGCTCGGCTGAGTCATGAGCGCCCGAGCGATGGAGAGCATCTGCTGCTCACCGCCGGAAAGCTGTTGCCCGCCATGTGACAGCCGCTCGGCCAAGCGTGGAAATGTTTCCAGCACGCGCTCGTAGGTCCAGCCGTTTTTGCCATTTTTTGCCGGTCGCGCGGCGATCAGAAGATTTTCTCTGACCGTCAGATTGGGAAAAATTGCCCGACCTTCCGGAACATAGGCAATTCCTTGCCGCGAAATTAAATGCGGCTCGGCACGCGTCATGTCGCGTCCGTGGATCCGCACTTCGCCATGATGCGGTTTCACATGACCGAGCAAAGCGCGAATCAGCGTGGTCTTGCCCATGCCGTTTCGCCCCATTAATCCGACTGCCTCACCGGCGCGCACGAAAACGCTGACTCCATGAAGAATATGGCTGGCGCCATAGTAAACGTGCAGCTCGCGCGCATCGATAATCGGCGTAGCGTTCATGGCAGGCTATCCGCAGCGCCAAGATAGGCATTCTGAACATCGCGGTTGGCGCGAATCTCATCGGGAGCACCGGTGGCGAGCACTTTGCCGTTAACCATGACGGTCAACACGTTAGCGAGCTGAAACACCGCGTCCATGTCATGCTCGACCAGCAATACGGCGTGGGTAGCGGTGAGGCGGGCGATGACCGCGATCATTCTCCGAGACTCTTCCGCGCCCATACCAGCGAGCGGTTCGTCGAGCAACAAAAGCTCGGGCTCGGTCGCAAGGCACATGGCAATTTCCAGCTGGCGCTGCTCGCCATGGCTCAACGTCGATGCGATCTCATCGGCGCGCTCGACCAATTGCGCCGCGGCTAGCGCGCCGCGCGCCTTTTCGATCTGCGCGTTATCGGACGCGACATCGCGCCACCAACGGAGTGGATGGGGTGCGCGGGATTGTGCCGCCAAACGACAGTTCTCCAGCGCCGCCAAACCGAGAAAGATGTTGGTCTTCTGATAGCTCCGTCCGACGCCCATACGCGAGCGCTTCTCCGGCGTGAGATTCGTGATGTCTTGGCCGCAATAGAAGATGGCTCCCGAGCTTGCCGGCAAATCGCCGGACAAGAGATTGATCAGCGTTGTTTTGCCGGCGCCATTTGGGCCGATGACCGCATGAAGCACGCCCCTCCTGACTTCGAGCGTGACCTCGTCGACGGCGGCCAGACCGCCAAAATTTTTGCACAGGCCGCGCAGTTCTAGAATCGTGTCACCACTCATTGAGGGCTCACGATCTTGGACTTTGGTCTTCGGTACGAATAGCGGCGTAGCGCGACATCGAAGATGTCGCCAATACCGCGGGGAAACACGAGTGCGATGACCACGATCAAAGAGCCCATGGGCAACTGCCAGTGCTTGGCAAACGCGCCGGTGACAGCCGGAGCGGAAAAAATCTCTTGCAGCAGCACATACGCTAATGCGCCGAGCACAGCGCCGTGCAGCCGACCCATGCCGCCCAAGATCACCATCATGAGCACCGTGCCGGATTGCTGCCAGGCGAGAATATCGGGGCTCACAAAGCCGAACTGGCAGGCAGCGAGATAACCCGCAAGCCCCGCGAGCGCCCCGGCAATGACAAAAGCGCCAAGCTTGTAACCAAAAACCGGAAAACCTATGGAGCGCATGCGCTGCTCGTTAAGACGAATACCGGCCAGCGCACGGCCAAACGGCGCGTGCAATATCCGTTTGAGCAAGCCATGAA
This sequence comes from Binatia bacterium, assembly GCA_044869705.1. Lineage (GTDB taxonomy): Bacteria > Desulfobacterota > Binatia > UBA9968 > UBA9968 > DP-20. The sequence continues at coordinate 9,786 of JBIOXP010000584.1, forward strand.
CCAGAATCAAAAACATCAGCGCGAAATAATAAAACTGTAGCGGGCTTTCCAGATCGATAGGTCTCAATCCGGCAATGGTCAGCTCCGGTCGCACATAGATATAGATGCCATCGGATCCGCCGCCTAGCTGGGTATCGTGAAAAATCGAGTAAAGCATCTGGGCGAAGGCGAGGGTGACCATGATGAAGTAAACCCCGGTGGTGCGCAGCACAAAAAAACCGATGACCAAAGCGGCAAGAGCGGCGGCGCCAATTGCCAGCGGCAGCGTCAGCCAGACGCTGGCTGCTTCATACTTGGGCGAGACCAGCGCCAGTGCATACGCCGCCAAGCCGAAGTACGCGGCGTGGCCAAAACTGACCAAACCGGTGTGGCCGACCAGCAGATCGAGGCTTAGAGCAAAGATCGCCATAATCAAAATTTTGGCGCCGAGCTGGATGTAAAAGGTCGAGCCTGTGAGCGGAAACAGCGCCAGCAGCACCAAAGCGATCAGCAGCAGTGGACGCGGAAGAGTGATCAGGGTCACTTCGGTATCACACTGGATTGGCGATCCCGTGCGGGCGCCATAAGAGAATCAATGCCATCACCAGATAAACCGCGATCGCGGAATACTCCGCGGCGATCACCTTGCCGAGCGTGTCGGCTAGCCCGATGGCCAAGGATGCGATCATCGCGCCATTGATCGAACCGATGCCGCCGATCACGACGACAACGAAGCAAACGATCAGGATTTGATTACCCATACCAGGAAAGACCGACGAGATCGGGGCAGCAATTGCCCCCGCGAAACCCGCCAGAGCCGTACCGACGGCAAAAACCCACGCGAATAGTAGGGGAACATTGACGCCCAACGAGGCTGCCATATCGCGGTTGCTGTTGCCGGCACGAATCATCATGCCAATGCGGGTATTGTAAATTACCCAGTAGAGCAGCGCGGCGATCACTAAACAGACGCCGGTTACGAATAGGCGATAAACCGGATACGACAAAGTATCGGTGAGAGGAATGGAGTAGTTGAGCGCAGCGGGAATGGTCACGCCATGGACATCGTTGCCGAACACGATACTGCGCAATTCTTCAAAAATAAGAATCAAGCCGAAAGTGGTTAATACCTGATAGAGATGATCGCGCTGGTAGAGCCGCCTGATAATCGCCGTCTCTAAGAGACCGCCGATTGCCAGCGTGATTAGTACGCCGATCGGAATGGCGAGCCAAAGATTGCCCATGAGTTTCGCTAACCAATAGGCAAGATACGCGCCGATCATATAAAAACTGCCGTGAGCGAGATTGATGACGCCCATAATGCCGAAGATCAGGGTTAGGCCGCTCGATAATAAGAACAGTAGGAGGCCGTACTGTAGCGCGTTTAATAATTGGATTAGGTAAAACATGGTTCAATCCGTTCAAGTCGTTCAAAACGTTCAAGCCGTCGGAAAGCGGACCGGGTTCGGAAACGATTTGAACGACTTGAACGCTTTGAACGATTGGAACACCGAACGGCGTCCGTTACATTTTGCATCCGCGAGCCGGATCGGCGAGGGCTTTGTGGGCGACGCTCACGAACTTGTTTTCACGCCCGATGACTTTGCGGAGATAAATGTCCTGGATCGGGTTGTGCGCCTTCGACATTGTCCAGGCGCCGCGCGGGCTATCTATTTTTGCTTTTTCCATGGCCGCGACGATCTCCTTTCGCTTGCTAATGTCACCTTTGACGGCTTCGAGGCCGGTAGCCAGCAGCAGAGCGGCATCGTAGCCTTGGACCGCGTATACGTCGGGCGTAAAAGTATAGGCCTTAGAGTAGGCGTTACGAAACTCGCGATCGCGTTTTGTATTCAAGCCATCGGCGTAGTGAAGCGTTGTTTCCAGGCCCTGGGCCGCTTCTTCTGTCGCCTCGAGCACGCCGTCGGTAAGAAAGCCGGATCCGAAGAGGGGAATGGTTTTCCTCAGTCCGGCGGCCGTGTAGTCCCGGATTAACTTGGCGGCACCGCCGCCGGCAAAAAACACAAACACCGCATCGGGCTTGATCGAAGCGATTTCGGTGAGCAGCGCCTGGAACTCGACGTTTGGAAAGGGAATCCACAGGCCGCGGACCGACTTGCCGCCGGCTTTGATGAATCCCTCGGTAAAGCCGGCTACTGCTTCTTCGCCGGCACCGTACTTCCAGGCGAAAGAGACGACGTTGCGGATGCCGCGATCGGCGAGCACTTTACCCATGGGGAAAGAAGGCTGCCAGTTGGAAAACGAGGTGCGGAAGATATTCGGGGCGCAGAGTGCGCCGGTGGCGGCATCGAGTCCGGCATTGGGAATAATCAGCAGCGTGTTATTTTCTCTGGCAATCTTGACCATGCCCATTTGCACGCCGCTGTGGACGGTGCCCACCAGCACGTCGACTTTGTCCCGCTGCACCAGCTTATTGGTATTCTCGGGCGCCTTGCCGGGCTCGGCTTCATCGTCCACGGTGAAATATTCCAATTCTCGGCCGCCAAGCCTACCGCCCTTTTCCGTGACCGCCAATTTGAACCCGTTGGTAATCGCGGTTCCAAGTTGGGCGTAAGTTCCCGTATAGGGAAGCATCAGGCCGACGCGAATTTTTTGTGTCTGTGCGACCGCGGTTCGGTGAAATGGAATCGGGCTAAGGCCGATCAAACCGGCAAATAACAGCAACGTTCCAAAATTGATAATGCGATCAATTTTCACTTGCTCCTCCTGGTCAACGAGATTCCGAATTGACCGTGTGCCATTCGGCAATATGCACTCCGCGCAACTTTTTACTATATACCTAAGATCCTCGGCAACCTTAGTCTCTCACCATAATTGCCCCATCCGGCTGTGACAAGCCGTTTGTGCGAAGAGTGTAGCGGCAAGGTGATCCCACAGGAGCTTTTCATTGGTGTTGTTTACGTCATTTGCCGCGTGGTACGAGGTAAGAACGATCGGTTGCAACGCTCTTGCGGCCATACCCATAAGGGCTGAAGGGAAGCGTTGGCTTGGGGTGATTCAGGCAGTCCTCAATCGTCATTAGTTGACTAGATCGATGGCAAAATCGCTACGAACCTTTCTCGATGACATGCGGGGCTCCTATCCGAGCGATGTGGTCTCGATCTCCAAAACCGTCAATCCGCTCAACTACGACGTTACGGCGCTCGTCAAGCATCTGGGTGCTCTCAAGAAATTCCCGGTGCTGATTTTCGAGCAGCCGCTCAATGCGCATGGCCGACCCAATGACATGAAACTGGTGATCGGCGCGGAAAATTCGCAGAAAAAAATTCAGGTGGCGCTCGGGTTACCGGGCGAGCTCAATCGCGCGGAGATGGCGCGCGAGTGCTTGCGGCGCGAAACGGCTAAGGTCGGGCCGGTTATAGTGCGCAGAGAAGCCGCACCGGTCAAGGAAATCGTGCAAACGGGAGATCAGGTAGATCTCTACGACCTGCCGCTCATGCGCCATCATGAGATGGACGGCGGTCCTTACATCGACATGTCGAGTGTCGCGCGGGATAAAACGACCGGCGTTTACAATTGTTCGTACCACCGCATGGAAGTCAAAGAGCGAAACCACACGGGCTTTCTCATGACCTTGCAGCATATGTGGCGGATCTTCCGCGGCTATGAAGAAGCCGGCGAAGAATGCCCCGTGGCTACGGTGATCGGCCATCATCCGGCGTATCAGATGGGCGCTTGCTACGGCGGTCCCTTCGAAATCAGCGAATACGAAATTATCGGCGGCTATCTACAGGAGCCGCTGCGGCTCACGCCTTCCGAAACCTGGGGCGAGCGCTTGCTCGTTCCGGCCGACGCCGAGATCGTTCTGGAAGGCGCGCTCTTGCCAGGGAAACGCATGGTCGAAGGACCGTTCGGCGAAGTGAACGGCTATTTAGGCGTGCAAGGATTCCAGCAGTCGGCGCATTACCAAGTCCGTGCAATCACGCGTCGGCGGAGCGCGCTGCATACCTCGATTTTAACCCCCGAGGGCGACAAACCGTGGATGGATCTCGCGCGCGAAGGGGCTTATCTGCGCCGCTGCCGCGAAGCGGTGCCGGGTGTGCAGGCGGTTTGTGCGAGCGGCCGGCACGCATTGCTGAATGTGTTTATTGCGATGAAAAAAATGTCGGAGGGCGATCCCGGCCGCGCCGCGGCGGCGGCGTTGACCTGGGATTGGGCAAAAAACGTTTTCGTTTTCGACGAAGACATCGATGTCTACAATCCCACCGAGATTCTCTGGGCGCTGGCCACCCGCGTGCAGCCGCACCGGCAAGTCGCGATCGTTCCCGAGCTGATGCGCGGTAGTTTGATCGATCCATCGATGACGGATGCGCGAAAAACCTCGGCGATGATCGTCGATGCCACCAGACCTCTCGATCGCCCGTTCTCGCCGGTTTCCAAATGTCCCGATGAGGCGCTTGAAAGGATTAAGATTCAAGAGTTCGTACCCGGTGAAGTCCTGCAGCATATTCCGGTTGATCGGACGACATACTGGGCATAATCGGAGGTAAGACGATGAAATGCTTCCTGCACTTATTGATTATTTTCTCTCTAACAGCGCTTTTTACCGCGACGAATAACCAGGCGCGCGCTGCTGCGTCGCGGGAACCCGAGGAAATCTGGCAGGAATTGCTCAAGCTGCCGAGTGAAGAGCGGCAAAAGCGTCTTGTCACAGGCGCGCGGGCGGAAGGCAAGGCGATTGTTTACGGCAACATCAGCGCCGATCATCTGGAAAAGCTGCGCCTCGACTTCGACAAGCGCTACGGCGTGAAGCTCGATGGCTATCGCGCTTCGGGCGAACGGGTGGCGAACCGTTTGTTGACTGAAGCGCGCAGCGGCAAGCTCGACGCCGACGTCATGGCGCCGAGCAACGAGCATATTCCGACCCTGATCAAAGCCGGCATCGCGGGTCGCTACAACTCTCCCGAGCGCGCGGCGTTTGCCGAGTCGCACAAAGATAAGCAGGGCTATTGGACGGCCTATGATTACAACGTTGCGGTGATCGCCTACAACACGCGCTTGGTCCCTGCCGCCGAAGCGCCGAAAAAATACGAGGACTTTTTGGATCCCAAGTGGAAAGCGAACTTTGCGCTCGACATGGATCCGGACAAATCGATCATGGCTTGGTTCAAGACCTGGGGAGTGGAGCGCGCGAAAAAATATTTGCAGGCGATCAGCAAAAATGAAGTGGTGGTGCGTAAGGGCCACACGCTGATGGCGCAATTGCTGTGCGCCGGCGAGTTCAAAGCCGGCATAGACATGTATGCCTATCGTCTGGCCGATCTCAAACACACCCGCGGTTGCCCGGTGGAAATTTCCTATCCCGATCCGACGCCGGCGACGCCGAGTCCGGTCGGCATTGTCAAAAAGACATCACGGCCTTATGCGGCGGCGCTGTTGCTCGATTATCTTCTCTCCGAGCCGGCGCAGAAGATTTTCGCCGACTTCGGCCGGATCTCGGCGCGCCGGGGTGTGCGGCCGCGCTATCCGGACATCGATATCGAAGCGAAGGGAGTAAAGATCCTGCTCCTCACGCCGGATGACGCGGTGCAGTACGAAAAGCCCTATCAGCAACTGCGAGAAGAGTTTCTTTTGAATCGTTAACCGGGTGCATGAGGTCATCAATGGCGAAAATCAGAGCAGTCATTGTCGAGGGGAACCGCGAAAGCGGCTACAAACGGGTCCAAGTGTTGTTTGGGACGAATTCGTTTGTCGAGATCAGTGAAGAGGGCGGGCGGGTGCTCTGCTTGCTGGGCGCTCGTGACGGCGGCGTTCAGGCTGACGCCTCGGAGGCGAACGGGGCTTTTGCGCAGTTCATCCATGAGCTAATTGAAGGCCACCCCGAAAGCGTCTGGAAAGAGGAATAACTATGAAGCCGGGCGTGGTCCTGTCAACGGCGGTGGCGCTCTGGTTGTTGTGCGCGGCGCCTCTGGGCGCGGAGGAAATCGCGATTTCCTATCCCGGGTTGTCGGGAGATTCCGCGAGCTTGTGGATGGCGGGCGAAGGCGGCTTTTTCAAAGAGAACGGAGTCGACGCCAAGCTCGTGTACATGGAAGGCGGCCGCCTGTCGATTCAAAGTCTCCTCTCGGGCCATACGCAGTTTATGTCTGGTGATGCCGTCTCGGCGCTCTCCGCCGTCGCTGCCGGTGCCGATATTGTTCTCCTCGGCTCTGCAAAGAATGTCTTGCCGTACGTGTTTGCTGTGACCAAACAAATCCGGCGCATTCAAGATGTGAAGGGTAAAGTCGTCGGTATTTCACAGATCGGCGGGCGCGCCGGTGAAATCGCGCGCATGGTGATCAAGAACAACGGTTTGGATCCCGACAAGGACGTGATCTATCTCGCGGTAGGAGGCACGATGTCGCGCCTGGCGGCGCTCGCGGCCGGAAAGGTTCAAGCGGCGCCCATCTCCAAAGGAGTGGTCACCGCGGCGCAAGATAAGGGCTTACAAATCATCGAAGTGGAACCGATCCCGCTGATCATCGATGCGCTCTGGACGACGCGGAAGTACGCCGATGAAAATCCGGGGCTAGTCTACCGAGCCATGCGATCCTACGTGGCGGCGATCGCCACGATCATCAAAGACCGGCCCAAGAGCATTGTAGCTTTGCGCAAATACATGCGCACGGCGGACGCCAAGACCCTCGACGGCGCCTACGAGAGTTACGTCAACGGGCTCGATCGGGTGCCGATTCCGAACGACCGCGCGATTCAGAACACGCTGGAAATCACTTACCGGATCGCGCCAAAGCTAGCAGGGCTA
>JBIOXP010000585.1:0-14925 GCA_044869705.1 Binatia bacterium
AGTCGAGCTCGCCGGTCTGGTGCGTCACATAGAGCTCATTCTGATAATCGGTTAATAGTTTCAGCGCGTCGATAGCGGCGAAATTGATTCGCCGCGCGCCCAGGCTGCCGCCGAAGATCAGCAGCGAAAACTTTTCTCTTTTCTTGACCATGGGCATCTTCTGCCAACGCACCGGGTTGCCGGTCTCCATTACGCGTGCGCCGGGAAAATATTCGGCACTCTTGGAATAGGCGGTGAACACCGCGTCGACCCAACGCGCGAGTAATTTGTTGGTAAAGCCCGGACGCAGGTTTTGTTCCATGATCGCACAGCGCACCCCGGCGATTTTTCCCGCCAGGAGCACCGGCCCGGAGGCATAGCCGCCGACCCCGATAATTCGATCCGGACGAAATCGCCGAATAATACCGAATGCTCGCATCAGGCTCAGCGGCACCCCGTAAGCAGCGTCGATGAAACCGCGAATCCCGCGTCCCTTCAGGCCTTTGATCGGCAGCGTTTCCAGATGAAATCCTTCTTTCGGCAGCACGCGAAACTCGATTCCCCGTTCGGTTCCTACGAACAAAATTTCGTTTCGTCGATCCCGTCGCTGAAATTCACGCGCCAATGCCACAGCCGGAAACAGATGACCGCCGGTCCCTCCACCGGCGAATAAAATCCGCATCGCTAGAGTCGGCGGCGCGAAAGCCCCAGCAGTATTCCCGCCTCCATCAAATTGATGACCATCGCCGATCCGCCATAGCTGATGAACGGCAAAACCAGACCCTTGGTGGGCATCAGTCCCATGACGACCCCCATATGAATCATCGCCTGAAGCCCCAACAAAACCGTCAATCCGAACGCCAAATATTGATCGAACGGCTCCTCGATCTTGGCCGTGAGCTGTAGGCCTCGCGCGATGATGACGCCGAACAGCGCCAACACCGCGAGCGCGCCGAGCAACCCAAGCTCTTCACCGATTACGGAAAAAACAAAGTCCGTGTGAGCTTCCGGCAAATAGAAAAGCTTTTGCCGGCTCTCGCCCAACCCGCGGCCCCAGATCTGGCCTGAACCGAAAGCGATCAACGATTGAATCACATGAAAGCCACTGCCGGCTGCATCGCCCCACGGATCCAAAAAACTCATCAGTCGGCGAATCCGGTAATCGGCCTTGGTCATGACATAGACCAGCACGGGCAAAGCCATCAGGCCGGTGGCGAGCAGGTGATGCATCCGCGCGCCGCCAATGAACAGCATGAAGTAAAGCAGCATCGAGAGCATCAGAGCGGTGCCGAAATCCGGCTCGAGCAGGAGCATGCCCGCGAAAAGGCCGAAGACGATTAAATGGGGCAACACGCCGGTGCAGAACGTCCGGATGGTTTGCTCTTTTTTCGCCATGGAGTGAGCGAGGTAGAAAACCAAAGCAAGTTTCGCCAACTCCGACGGCTGAAATACGAAACCGGGAAGCATAATCCAGCGTCGCGCCCCGCCGCGGTTCACCCCGATCCCTGGGAGGAGAACCAAAGTCAAAATAATAAAGCTGAGCGCCAGAAGCGGATAGGCAAATCTCCGATAGAGGGCGGAAGGAATCATCGTGCAGGCGATCAGCGCCACGGCTCCGGCGCCGATCGCGATCATTTGCTTGCGAAAGAAATAGGTGCCGTCACCGTAGCGTTCTTGCGAATAGAGATAGCTGGTGCTCAAAACCATGGTCACACCCACGACCAAAAGTCCCACAACCGCAAGGAGCATCCACTTGTCGACCGCAAGGCCGTCTTTCATAGCCCGTGCACCAGAGCTTTGAATGCTCTTCCCCGCTCGGCGTAGTTCTTGAACTGATCGAAGCTCGAGCAGGCCGGCGACAACAACACCACATCTCCCGCCCGCGAGTGCGCTGCCGCATCCGCCACGGCTGCCGGCAAATCCTCGACGAGCACGGTAGCGGTGAGCCCGCCGAGCGCTCGCGCCATGATTTCTTTGGCCGCGCCGAACAGTACGAGGCGACGAACTTTTTTCTCGATCTGTTCTTGTAGGGGAGCGTAGCTGCCGCCCTTGTCGACGCCTCCCGCAAGCAAGATCACCGGCCCGGGAAAACTTTCCAACGACTTCACCACCGCGCCGACGTTGGTTCCTTTCGAATCGTTAAAATAGGCGACCCCGTCCTTCTCGCGCACAAGCTCCAGACGGTGCTCGAGACCGGCAAAACTATTCAAAGTCTCTTGGATCACAGCGCGCGCGATACCTATGCTTTTCGTCGCCGCCACGGCCGCCATCATATTTTCCAGATTATGGATGCCCTGAAGCTTGACCGCGCCGAGTGAAAAACGCTCTTCCGCACCGCCGTCGCGCCAAACGAGCTCGTCTCCCGCCAGAAAGACCCCCGCGCCGGCTTCGGCAAGTCCGAAGGACACAACGCGCGAGTTGAGCCGCCGGCGCATTTCCCAGACGCGCGCGTCATCGCGGTTGAGGATGGCCGTGTCCGAGCTCGTTTGCGCCGCGAAAATTCTTTCCTTGGCCGCACCATAGTCGGCAAAGGACGCGTAGCGGTCGAGATGATCCTCGCTGAGATTGAGCAGCACCGCGACCTGCGGACGAAAGCGTTGCACCCATTCGAGTTGAAAACTGCTGATCTCCAAAACGGTCCAATCCCACTCGTTGGATACGGCGCTGATAAACGGCACACCGAGATTTCCGCCGATAAAAACCTTGCTACCGGCCGCTCTGAGAATTTCGCCCACCAGCGTGGTCGTGGTGCTTTTGCCATTCGTACCGGTGATCGCGATGACCGGCGCTCGGCCAAACCGGTAAGCCAATTCGATCTCGCTCACAATCGGAATCCGCCGCGCCGATGCTTCTTGCAGCAAAATATTCCCGCGCGCCACGCCGGGGCTCGGAATCACATAATCGACGCCGGCGAGATCAGCCGAGCGTGCCTCGCCCAACTGATACTCGATGGCTAGATCGGATAACTCGTTTATTTCCGCTCGGAGTTCCGCTTCCGGACGACAATCACTAACCAGCACACGCGCTCCTTGCTCGGCGAGGAAACGCGCGCTGTCCCGACCGGTCCGACCCAATCCGACCACCAGCACTCTCTTGCCTTTCAATTCCACGTTTCATCACCGGAGTTTCAGCGTGCTCAAGCCGACGACGGCGCAGATAAACGACAGAATCCAGAAGCGCACGATAATCTGCGGCTCTTTCCAACCTTTGAGCTCGTAATGATGATGGATTGGCGCCATCAAAAATACCCGCTTGCGCCGGAGCTTGTATGAGATCACCTGAAAGATGACCGAGAGAGCCTCCATGACGAAAACTCCACCCACGATGATCAAAAGAATTTCGTTCTTGGTCATCACCGCGACGACACCCAAGGCGGCGCCGAGAGAAAGCGATCCGACATCCCCCATGAACATCTGCGCCGGATAGGCGTTATACCAGAGGAAGCCAAGCCCCGCGGCAACCACGGCCGCGCAGAAGACACTCAACTCACCGACTCCGGCGACGTAGGGGATTTGCAGATACTCCGCCAACTTCAGATGTCCGGTCACATAGGCGATCACGGCGTAGGTCCCTGCGGCGATCATCACCGGACCGATCGCCAATCCGTCCAAGCCGTCGGTGAGATTGACGGCATTGGATGTGCAAACAATCACGAGCATCGCAAAAGGAATGTAAAGCGGCCCGAGTTCGAAATGAAAGGTTTTTACGAACGGCACGGCGATATCGGTACTGAACCGGGGTTGGTAATAGAGCGCGACGGCCACGATGAAAGCGACCAGCAATTGACCGAACAATTTTCCGCGCGCTGAAAGACCACGGCTATTTTTTCGGGTCAGCTTCAGATAGTCGTCGGTAAAACCGACCACGCCGGTACCCAAGGTGGCAAGAAGCGCAAGCAAGACATAGCGATTGGCGATGTCCGCCATCATCAATGTTGAGAAGAAAAGTGCCAGGATAATCAGCGCGCCGCCCATCGTCGGCGTTCCGGCTTTCACAGCGTGGCTGGCGGGACCGTCATCGCGGATTTGCTGACCGATCTGTTTTTCGGTCAACGTGCGGATTAACCAGGGCCCGAGCAAAAAGGAGATCAGTAATGCGAGCAGCGCCGCCATCGCCGCGCGAAAGGTGATGTAACGAAAAACATTGAAGCCCGAATAACTCATCGAAAGCGGAAACGAGAGATAATAGAGCAACTCCAATCTCCTATGCCTTTCCGCTTTTCAGCTCGTGCAAAACTGTTTCCATTTTCATTCCACGGGATCCTTTGACGAGCAGCCAATCGCCTTTTTTCAGTTCTTTTCGCAATTGACGAGCGATCTGGGCATGATCCCGGCCCACCGCAACTTGCTCCGGCCGGATACCGTGGGCAATGGCGGCCCGACGCACCGTCGGCGCTTGGTTGCCGAGGAGATACAAAGTGTCGATTGCCGCGCGCGCCGCGGCTTTGCCGACCTCCCGATGCTCCTTCGCGCTGTGCTTTCCCAATTCCAACATATCACCCAAGACAGCGATGCGCCGACGCCGGCACGGCAATTCTGCAAGCGTTTGGAGCGCCGCGCGCATGGATGCCGAATTGGCGTTGTAAGCGTCGTTGATAATCCCGACACCGTTCCACTCATCGACTTCCATACGCATCGAAAACGGCCGCGCGTTGGCGAGCCCTCGACGAACGGCCCCGAGATCCACCCCCGCGCCCAAAGCCAAAGCCGCCGCGCCCAGAGCATTGTCGATATTGTGCTGTCCGAGATAGTTGAGCCGCACATGACACGTACGGCTGTCGGCTTGAAGCTTGACTCGCATACCGTGCGCGTTGAGTAGCCGCCACGACAGCGCTCGCACCGAACCTCCTTTGCCATAGGTAATTTTGCGGCCTTTGAAGTTCGCGCCGAGCCGTTTAACCCAACGATCGTCGAGATTGAGCGCGATGGCGCCATCGGCGCGAACATTTCGGTAAAGCGCGCCTTTTTCCCGCGCCACGCCGGCCAGGCTGCGCAGACCTTCTAGATGAGCGCCGGCGATCGACGTGATGACTCCTCCGTCAGGGTCCGCGATCTCGGCAAGCCGCTGAATTTCACCCGGATGGTTGGTGCCGAGTTCCACGACGGCAATTTTGTGCGATTGACGCAAGCGCAAGAGAGTCAGCGGCAGACCCACGAGGTTGTTAAAGTTACCCTCGGTCTTCAAGACTCGACCGCGCAATCGCTCGCCGTTCAGGGATGCTTCTTCGAGGATCGCCGCAAGCATCTCTTTGGTCGTGGTTTTGCCATTTGAACCGGTAATCGCTAAAACTTTGGGCGCGATCCGCTCGCGCCGATAGTGCGCAAGATCTCCCAGCGCGCGCAGCGTGTCACGGACTTTGATCAGGGTCGCCGCGCCCGCCTGGGTTTTTTTCGGCACGCGGTGAACAATGACGCATGCGGCGCCGCGACGCACGGCGTCTCGGATGAACCGATGGCCATCGTGGCGCTCGCCTTTCAACGCAATAAAAACCGATCCGGCTTCAGCTTTGCTCGAGTCCGTCACAATTTCACCGAAGCCCATTTGCTTTCCATCGCGCAGGATCTTGCCGCCCGTGGCGGTGATTAACTCTTGCTTGCTCCAGCCCATTCCTCGTGCGTTATACGGCGGCGCCAGCCTCCGCTTCCTCCCGGGCCACCTCGCGATCGTCAAAATGAATCTTCTCCGTGCCTAGAATTTGATAGTCCTCATGGCCTTTGCCGGCAATCAACACCAGATCGGCGGGGCGCGCGATGCTCAACGCGATGGCGATCGCTCTGCGTCGATTGGCTTCCACGAAGTAACCGCGCTTGCTTTCGGAGATCCATTTTCGGCTTTCGGAGCCTCGAGAGTCCCAAGTGGAGATGTCCAGCTTGATTGCTTCTGTCCGACGGATTCCGGCCTCGATTTCTTCGAGAATGGCGGTTGGACTTTCAGTGCGCGGATTATCCGAAGTCAGCACGGTGACGTCGCTCAAGCGCCCGGCAATTTCACCCATCACCGGCCGCTTGCCGCGGTCTCGATCGCCGCCGCAGCCGAAGACGGTAAGCAATTTTCCGCCGGCGAGTGGCCGAACCGCGCCGAGGACCTTCTCCAGCGCGTCCGGCGAATGCGCGTAGTCGACCAAAATTGTAATCCCGAGAGGATTCGGAACTCTTTCCAGACGGCCCGGGACCGAGCGTAGCTGGCTAATGCCTTCGGCGATCGCGCGAGGATCCAGTTTCAGTGCCGAAGCAACGCCAATCGCTCCCAAGATGTTTTGTAAGTTTGCACCGCCTACCAGGCTTGAATTGAACTCGATAATGTTTTTTCTCGTCCGGACCGTGCCACGCAAACCGTTCACGTCTCGCTCGACGTGCAGCGGCCGCACGTCCCACCCGGGCCCCTCGCCATAACTCCACACGTCGATGTTGGTGCCGCGTAGCATCCCAAACAATTCTCGGGCGCGCGGATCTTCGCCAAATATGACCGCGGCTTTGTGCGGCTTGGGACTGGCGCTCAGGTAATCTGTGAAGAGCCGCGACTTGGCCAAAAAATATTCTTCCATGTCACGGTGATAATCGAGGTGATCGCGCGAGAGGTTGGTAAATACACCGACGTCAAAAGCCAACGCGCGCACTCTTTCCTGCGCCAGAGCGTGCGACGATGTCTCCATGGCCACCGACCTGACACCGGAGCGCACCATATCAGCAAGCATCTGCTGCACGTCGATCGCCTCGGGGGTCGTGTGGTGCGCTGGAAACTCACGTCCTTGATAGCGATAGTTGACGGTCCCAATGACACCGGGCTCGAGACCGGCAGCGCGCAAGATCGACTCGACAAGATAAGAAAGCGTGGTTTTGCCGTTGGTCCCGGTCACCCCGACAAGCGTGAGCCTCTCACTGGGTCGGCCAAAAAATTCAGCAGCCCAGAGAGCCATCGTACGGCGAACGTTTTTGACTTGAATCGCCGCCGGCGCCTTGGGTGAGATTTCTTGACGTGAAAAGACCACTGCGGCCGCTCCGCGACGTACCGCTTCACCGATATAGTCGTGCCCGTCGGCCTTTTCTCCCGCCACGGCAAAAAATAATCGCCCTGGTCGAGCTTGCCGCGAATCGTAAGTCAGTCCGTTTATTTCCTGTTCGAGATCCCCGTCCGCGCGTTCTACCTTCTCGATCGCAAGAAACTCCCTGATGTGCATCGCTCAGCCTTGCAAATTCAACAGGACCACTTCGTCGTCGTCCGATCCCTTCCCGGGAACTCGCGATTGCTTCACCACATAGCCGTTGCCTTGGATGCGCAGCTTTACTCTGAGCGCCTGCGCTTTTTCCAACGCTTCTCGCAGGCTCAAGCCGACGAAATCAGGTGTTCCATCACTCGGTCCGGCCGGCGCGGCATTGGCGCGCTTCATCGGCCGGCGCATGAGTTTTTCTGGCTGGCTTTCGGCGACCGGCAGCGGCGAAACTCGGTCCGGCGCGACGGCCAGACGACGCAAAGCGCCTTGAGCAATATTACGAAATACCGGCGCCGCCACGATACCGCCGTAAACATTCACCTCGGGCTCATCGATCAGAACCAAGGCCACGAGTCTCGGGTTATTTGCCGGCACAAAACCGACGAATGAACCGACGCGTTTTTTCGTGGCATAACCGCCGTGCACGGGGTCCGCTTTTTGGGCTGTGCCGGTCTTGCCGGCAACCTCGAAGCCCTCGACGTTGGCCATTACGCCGGTACCGCCTTCGCTCGTAACATCCTGAAGCATGGACGCCAGCAGCTTGGCGGTTTTCTCGGAGATCACGCGTCTTACTACATGCGGCTGGTTTTCCAGCGCGACCTGTCCATCGGGAGCGAGCACTCGCCGAGCCACGTAGGGACGCATGAGAAATCCGCCGTTGGCAATGGCGGCGTAAGCCATGATCAACTGCAACGGCGTAGTGGAAATGCCCTGACCAAAAGCGTGAGTGGCCAAATCGATCGCGGACCAAGTCTCGGGCTTGCGCACCAAGCCAGGCGCTTCGCCAGGCAGATCGATGCCCGTCAGTTGGCCGAAACCGAACTTTTCAATATATCTGAAGTAACGATCTTTCTTGACCTTCTCTGCCACTTTCGTGAAGCCGATATTGCTGGAAACCTGAAGAATCTTGGAGAACGGCAGCCAACCGTAAGGATGCGTGTCGTGAATGATTTTTCCAGCGTACGGGTATTTACCCATTTCGCAATAGAACAGATCGTCTTTGCCGACAATTCCTTCTTCCAAGGATGCCGCGGCAAGAATCGTTTTGAAGGTCGATCCGGGCTCGAAACTGTCCGTCACCGCGCGATTCCGTCGCTGCTCCGCTGATTGTTTGCTGTAATTGTTCGGATTGAACGACGGGTAATTTGCCAGAGCGAGCACTTCGCCTGTAAATGGCTCGACGACAATGGCGACTCCGGCCTTGGCGCGATATTTCATCACGGATGCTTCGAGTTCTTTTTCCGCCATGTACTGGATTGAAGTATCCAGAGTTAAATGAATATCGCTGCCGGGTGGAATGTGCAGGCCTTCGATGCCTTGCACGAGCACACGCCGACCGAGGGCATCGCGCTCGGCAATGGACGAGCCCGTCTCGCCGCGAATATAGTCGTTGTACTTGAGCTCAAGGCCTTCGAGCCCCTCGGAATCGCGTCCGACGAAACCGATCAGCTGACCGGCCAACTGACCCTGCGGGTATTGACGGTGCGGCTCGTAAAACATGCCGATCCCGTCCACATTCAATGCTTGAATTTTTTCTGCTTCTGCTGATGAGACTTGACGCTTGACCCAGACGAATGGCTTTTCGGAAGTGATTTTTTGTTTGATCTCGGCAAGTGGGAGATTGAGCAGTTGGGCCAAGCTGCGGGCAAGTCGAGCGGGATTTTGAATCCGATGCGGCCGAGCATAGACCGATTGCGATTCCATACTCAAAGCCAACGGTTCGCCGGTTCGATCAAAAACGGCTCCGCGCTTGGGCAGCACAATCCATTCCTTTAAATGCTGGCGCTGCCCAAGCCGCATGAGCTTGTCGCCCTCCCAGAGTTGGAGTTGCACCGCGCGTCCGCCAATAACCAAAAATAAGACGCCGAACAAAATCTTGGCCGCGGTGATTCGGCGAACGTTTCGTTCAGTCGACCTTCTCATGGCAAAATAATGACCTGGCCTTTCTCGGGCGGCACCAGCCCTAAGCGCCGGCGTGCCAGCGACTCGAGACGATCCGGTGAAGTCAAAGTGGCCAACTCGATCTGTAGTTCACGGTTTTCTTGTTCCAAACGCGTCTGTAATTTGGTCGCGGTCGCGAGCACGTATCCGGTTTTTACGACCTGCAGGCGCAGCCACACATGCACTAGAACCACGCCGACCAAAAGCAGCGCTAACAGCGCGACATAGACAGACTGGCGCCGCTTGAGTTTATGCTCACGGCGGGGTAAACGCTCTCGCTTGACGCCCGGCATTCGGCGCGCCGGCGCGCTGGCAGCCCGAGTCACGTCCTTAGATCCTTTCCACGGCGCGCAGTTTCGCCGAACGCGCGCGCGGATTCGCGTGGATCTCGGCAGCCGACGGCACCACGGGTTTTTTGGTCAGCAGCTTCACTTTTTGACTCCAACCGCATTGGCACCGCAAGCTTCGCGGCGGACATAGGCAATCGCGGCTCCACTGGCGAAATCTCGTTTTCACCATGCGGTCCTCCAGCGAGTGGAACGAGATAATCGCCATTCTCCCCTGAGGACGGAGCGTTTCGTAGCCGGTTTCTAGAAACCGCGCGAGATGGTCGAGCTCGCGATTGACCGCCATTCTGAGCGCCTGAAAGACTTGTGTTGCCGGATGATGTCCGCGCCGACCGCGGCCCTTTATCTTCTCAATAATTTGAACGAGATCGATGGTGGTTTGTAATTGGCGGATCTTTCGTTCTCCGACGATTGCTTGCGCGATGCGCCGCGCCTGCGGCTCTTCGCCATAATCGCGAAAGATCTGCTCTAAGTCCGCTTGCGTCGCCGAGTTGACGATTCGCTCAGCATCCAAGTCCTGGCGGCGATCCATTCGCATATCCAGCCGTGCCGCAGAGCGAAAACTGAACCCGCGCTCTGGAGCATCAACGTGATGAGATGAAATGCCTAGATCCAACACGACTCCATGCACTTCGTGCCAACCGATTTCGCGCAGAATGCTCAGAGCTTCGGCAAAGCTCGCTTGGCGTCCAATAAATCGCCCGCCAAATCGCTGCAGCCGCTCCTGAGCAGCAGCGATGGCTTCTTCGTCCCGATCCAATCCCAAAAGTTGCCCATCGGGGCTGCTCGCCATTAAAATTTCCTCGGCGTGACCGCCTCCTCCCAGTGTCCCATCCAGATATCGCCTGTTCGCCGCGGGAGCGAGCAACCCGAGCACCTCCCGAACCAAGACCGAAACATGTGCGTACACTTCAGTGGCTCGTACCGTCGCCCTCCCAATCATCATCGAAACTTTCGATGGCATCTTCTAGAGACGTGTAATCCTCGAAGAAGCGGTCCATGCCGACGACTTTAAAGATGTCGCGCAGAAACGGGCTCATGCCCGCGAGCTTCAGGTCGCCGTTCAAGTTTCTAAGCAACTTAAGGCGCTCCAGCAGCACGCCGATGCTGAGATAATTGATGTGGTCCACCGACTTGAGATTGAGAACGACTTTGGTCCGCTCTTTTTCAATCAAAGAACCGATCGCCTCTTTGATGCGAATCATCTCACGAAAATCGATATCGCCAGTGACGTCCAGCACTGAGATATCCTGGATGGGTTTTCGCGCTAGCATGCGTAATTCTCCTTTCGTGGCTCGGGGATCGGCTAGAGCCCCAAGTCACCGAGGAAATCTGGATCCTGCATTAGTTTGTCTTCAGCCTCGACAAAAATTTGCTTCCATGCGTCGCGGTCCCAAACTCGGAACTTTTCCAGCGCTGAGACCAGAACGACGTCGCGCTTGAGATCAGCGTATTTTCTGAGCGTCGGTGGAATCAGGATTCGGCCGTGATCGTCAGGGCTGCATTCGCAGGCGGAGCCCAGGTAATAATTTTGAAATCTGACCATGCGCGGATCGAACTTGGGTTTCTTACGGATTTCTTCTTCGAAGCGGAGCCATGCGTCGATCGGATACACGTCGAGACAGCGCTTGCCGTCGATGACGAAGTTGGTCATTACGATACGCTCATCGCCCTTACCGACCAGAACGTCGCGAAACTTCGACGGGATGCTCAGTCGTCCCTTATTGTCGATGGTATGTTCGAAGCTGCCGCGAAACATAAATTAGCTGGAGCGGGAAAATAGGTTTTTATCCCACCTTTTCCCACTAAGCGCCACTTATAGTTTGTTCCATTCCACCTGTCAACAAAAAAGACCTGAGTTTTAAGGGTTTTCGAACTTTTTTATGGCGCGGATTTCACGGCTGTCACGCAACAAAGCTGAACGCCGAATTCGGGCGTCAGAGTGCATGAAAAGCAAGTTTAAAGATGTGGGAAACTTAGAAACTGATGGGCTGATTTGATCTGATCAGGCGGAGCGAAAGACTTCCCGGGCTAAAGTGAATCGGTAAGCCGGATTCTGTGATGGCCCATAAAAAGGACCATAGCGATCATTCATCTTGCCCCTCGATTGCTCGAGGGATCGAGCGACCATACCCGAGGGCTTTGAGCGGACAACTCAACCCTCCTATTTGGCCTTGCTCCAGGTGGGGTTTGCCGTGCGTTCGCCATTACTGGCGAACCGGTGAGCTCTTACCTCGCCTTTTCAACCTTACCAGCCGCGCAGGCTGGCGGTATTTTTTCTGTGGTACTTTCCCCCGATCACTCGGCGCCGCCGTTAACGGCCACCTTGTCCTATGGAGTCCGGACTTTCCTCCCCTTGCGCAAGCGCAAAGAGCGATCGCTTAATTCACTTTAGCCCGAGCGAGTTGATCAGCACTTGATCGTAGCATGAGCTGTGGTCGAATCGATATCGAGCTCACCTTGAAGAGGATACGTTATGGCTCAGGCTGACGCAAATCGCGACGTGAGCGAGATGCGAATTGCAGCAGGCAATACGACTGAGCTGCGCTGGGTATGAGTCTGCCGGAAGTTAGTCATCCAATAATCAAAACGGCGCGCTATTCAGCGCGTGGCTTGACGTAAAGAATCCGCTGACAGCTTGGACACAGATGGAGCTTTTCGTTCCGAATGATCTCGTTCCACAACTGCGGCGGAAGATTCATATAACAGCCCTGACAGATTCCTCCCGCTACCTCGACGACCGCCGTTCCGCCGCGACGAGAGAAAATCAGCTCATAGCGAGAGATCAAATCACCGGTCACCTGCGCGGCGATGCTTTGCCGGCGGCTTGCCGCCTCGGAAACCGCGGCGTCAATCCCAGTGATCTCCGATTGCAGCTCGTTTTGTTTGTTTTGCCATTCTTGCTGCATCGCCGCCATTTCGGATTCCTTGGCTTGCATCTGTTTTTTGATCTCGTCCATTTCCTGCATGATCTTGATAAGCTCCTCTTCGAGCTCGCCGTTGGTTTGCCGCATGAGCTCGATTTCGCGTTGAAGAGCTTGCAGTTCCTTGACGTTTTTGATGCGGTTCATGCGCATCCGCTTATCCATTGCTTTTCGACCTTCGTCCTGCAACACGCGGTCTTTTTCAGCGCGAACTTTTTCCCTTTCGGCGTGCACCGCCTTTAGTGCGTCGATTTCCCCTTTCTTGACCAGGATCTGTTTTTCCATGACGCGCAACTCATCGAGTAATTTTTGTTTCCGGCTGTTTTGCTCTTTGATTTCCCGATCAACAGTTTGCAACGACGCCAAAATTTCGATCTGTGCTTGCAATTCTTAACCCTCCAAGTAAAAAAAAATGCACCCTTTGGGGTGCATTTCTATTGATGGACGTTAGCGGAAAAATATCGGTTGTGTGTTAATCTGTTCGCTCCGACAACCTTTATTTTTTATATCGATTTTTAGCGTTTGTCAAAGCCGCTTTCCTACCCGGATGCTGTTTTGACACGAAGCATCGTTCTTATCCGACCGCCGGTTTTGGCTCATCACCTGCTGTTCGATCAAAGGCCCATTTTTCCGGGATTCAAGACATTTCTCGGATCGAGTGCCCGCTTGATCTGACGCATCACTTCGAGCCCGTAACCGTGCTCACTCTGCATCAAGGGGGCGAGCTTAATTCCAACACCGTGGGTGTACTCCATCGATCCGCCCATCCGCTGAGTGAGACGAAGCAATGTTTCCACGGTTTCTTGAAGCACCAACTGGGCGTTTGGCAAAGAACCATCTTCGGCGCCCAGCCGCAAGGAAAAGAGCTCGGGTTGCACCCACAGTCCGCTTTCCTGCAGGAAGACTCCTCGTTCCCGGATTATCTCCTGCGCTGCTCGTCTAAATGGAAGAACTTTCGACGCTGGCAGCGCGACATGAATCCAGTCGCGATAAATTCCGTCGCGGCCCCGCTCGCGCCGCTGGCGGCGATTTTCCATAAAGCGGCGCGCGATCTCGTGCCTTTCACGCCAGAACTGTTGAGGCTCGTCACGCCGTAGCGTTTTACCGCCGTGATCAGCGCAGATCCTGATTGCGAGCTGCGACTCCGCTGCGACGACCGATGCGTTACCTTCGAAAACCAGATACAAGAGCGCCCCAGGTTCATGCTGGTCTGCATCGTCGCCGAAATCGAGCAGGGCGGGCCGCACGCGCTGATGAAACAATTTCTGAATCGCGACAAAACCCTGCTCGAATGAAGAAAATAGAAAACCGCAGAACACCCGCGACTCGGGTTTTGGGAAAATCCGAATCGTCGCCTCTGTAATCACGCCGAAGCAGCCCTCGCCGCCGATCAGCAGAGCGTTGAGGTCGATTCCTACAGATCGCTTCGATACTGCCGGCGTGCGCAGAACCTCGCCATTCGGCAAGACCGCTTCCAAACCGAGCACCTGCTCGCCCATCGAACCGTAAATCCCCGCGCGGTAGCCGACGCTGTCCGTCGAGATCGCGCCGCCAATCGTCGCGACAGGCACGGTCCAGGGATCATGGCCGAGGACGAAACCCGATTGGCTCAAAGACTTATCGAGCGTTTCAAGAACGATACCGGCTTCGACCCGGGCCGCATGTGCCTCGGCATCGATATCGATGATGCGGTTCATGTGGCGCAGATCAAGTACGACGCAGGGCCGAATCGACAACGCACCTCCCATCAGGCCGGACCCGCCGCCGAACGGCACCACGGAGATCATTTCCTTATTGGCAAATTCAATAACCCGGCGGACCTCCTCGGTGGATTGCGGTGTGACAATGCAAAGCGGGTGCTGCAGCTCGGGTCGGTGCTCTGGGTGCATTCGCGCTTCGCTCAGCGCGTCCCAGGAAAGCTCGTCCAGTTGACCGGGATCTACGGAAATCCGTGCGGATTCTATGAGCCTCGCCAGCTCGGCGGGAATTCGCTCCATAAGGTTTTAGAGGCGTGAAAGGATCTTAACCCAATCGCATAGACCGGGAAAGCGGGCCCTGCTGCAGCGGCAGCAGGCGAAACGAATTGCGTTGCAGAGGACGCTACAGCAACGTGCCGCTCAGCACTCCCGCCGCTATGGTGAAGTAAATCACTAGACCGGTCACATCGACTAAAGTCGCCACGAACGGAGCCGAGGCGCTTGCGGGATCGAATCCAAGGCTGCGCAAGATAAAAGGCAGGATGGAGCCCGCCAGTGAGCCCCACAGGACGACACCGACCAGGCTCAAAGCGACCGTCAGAGCGACGAGAAAATAATGCTCGCCGTAAGCATTGAACAGAAACTGCCAAAGGAGAATGCGAACGAGACCGATGCAAGCGAGGATCGAGCCCAATCCGAAGCCGGTTACGACCTCGCGACGGATCACCCGCCACCAATCGCGCAGCCGAACTTCGCCGAGCGCCATCGCACGAATCACCAAGGTGGTAGCCTGCGAGCCGGAATTGCCACCGCTGCTGATGATCAGC
>JBIOXP010000586.1:0-7259 GCA_044869705.1 Binatia bacterium
AGTCCCCGCTGCAGTACAACTTGCCGATCGTTTTCTGCGTGAGGTCGATTTTCTAAGCATCGGAACCAACGATTTGATCCAGTACATTCTCGCGGTGGATCGCAGCAACCGCAAGGTGGCGAGCCTGTACGAGCCGCTGCATCCCGCCGTGCTCAAATCTCTCAGCGCCACGATTGATGCGGGTAAGCGACAAGGTAAACGGGTCGGAATGTGTGGCGAAATGGCGGGCGATCCGCTCTGCGCCATTCTTCTACTAGGGATGGGTTTAGAGGAGTTTAGCACCGGCTCGCTTTACATTCCGGTGATAAAAAAGGCCATTCGGTCAATCAGCTACCAGAGCGCCAAAGCCACCGCCGAAATCGTTCTCGCCATGGATGCCGTCGGTGAGATAAAACGCTATCTTTTCGAGCAGATGCGCCAACTCGATATGGTTGAGCTGCTGGAGATGTATCGGTAGGTTTAATCGCCCATCGGGGTTGAAAAATCCATGTTTCAGGGTTAAGTTATTATTCGAACGTTCGTTCGAAACGCTCTGAAAGGAAGTTGTCATGATCAAAATTTCGACTTTTGACGACTGGATCGACTATTTTCGCCAGTGGCAACGCGATATCGGTTACGACCCAGCACTGCTTGGCGATTACAAGTTCGAAACTAAGCTCGGCGAATTACACTCGCCTGAAATCGAGTTCGGCGACTACAAAGGCCAGAAGAAGTGGCAACGCGTCACCCAGATCCCGAATCAATCCATTCGTGACGCTTTGATGAATTTGATCGTTTATCAGGGCGACACCGAGTTCGCTTCCGTCGAACAGCAGAAAAATTTGCTTGATACGGCGCCTACGGAATACGACCGCCAAGCGCTGACCCGTGTGAATAGCGAGGAAATGCGTCACGGATGGCAGATGTGCTATTTGCTGGTCAATTATTTCGGCGATTCGGGAAAGCTCGAGGCTCGGAAGCTGCTGGAGCGGCGGGCGTTTCGCGGTGACCGCCTGCTCGGCTCATTCAATGCGCCTGTCAACAACTGGCTCGATTTTTTCACTTATACCGAATTTGTCGATCGTGACGGCAAATATCAGCTGACGATGCTTTCGCATTCCGGTTTCGCGCCACTGGCTGAAAGCGTCACGGCGATGCTCAAGGAAGAGTTCTTTCACATGTTTACCGGTCATACCGGTCTCACGCGCATCCTCCGTGCGGGCAAAATTCCGATACCGATCGTGCAAAAGTACTTCAATAAGTGGCTTTCGACAGCTTATGACCTGTTCGGCACAGATCACTCGTCTTCGGCGCACTGGGCATACACCTGGGGTTTGAAGGGGCGCTTCGACGAGCATGAAGCGCAAGTTCCGGCCGAAAAGGATAAGCTCAACGACCTCGCCCGCGCTCACTATATGACTGAGAGCGCAAAGCTCATCGATCAGCTCAATCAGCTCGTGCCCGAAGGACAACCGAAACTTTATGCGCCGGATTTCAAATTTAATCGTTCGATCGGCGAGAACGTCGGCAAACCAGTCAGTGTCACCGGCGAGTTGTTGAGTCCGGACGCATACAAAAAGCATTTGCGGGAGGTTTTGCCGACCGAGGAAGACGAAAAACTTCTCGGCGACATTATCAACGGCAAGGATTGGGTTACCCAGGTGCAACTCAATTAGCTAGCGCTGTTGCATCTCGGTTGCAGGCCGAGTAATTAGGGCGCAAGGAGAAACGTAGTGGCTCGAATTTGCCTGGTTTGCCAGAACATCGATTGTAAATCGCGCGGCTCTGAACAGCTCACGACCGAGCTGGAAAAAAAAATCGCCGCTAAGGGCATTAAGGATGTCGAAGTCAAGCCATACATGTGCTTCGGCGCCTGCCAAGAGGGACCGAACATCGTGCTGTATCCGGAAAAGAGCTGGTACGCCAAAGTACAGCCTCAGGATCTCGACGACATTGTCGAGCACCTTGCCGGCGGACCGCATGTGCAAAGACTGGATACCATCGATTCATCATTGAAAGAACTGATTTATCAGTTGCTCGACACGGGGGTTTTCTAACTGATGGAAGGCGTCCTTTTCCCTCATGGTGTTCCGGAGGGCAGAGAGGAACTCAAAGAGTATCGCGCACGCGGTGGCTACCAGGCCGTGGAGAAAAGCCTTAACTCTTCGCCCGAAGAGCTGATTAAAATCATTTCGGACGCCGGATTGCGCGGCCGTGGCGGAGCCGGTTTCGCCACTGGCAAAAAATGGCAGTTTACCCGGGAGGCGCCCGAGCAACCCCGTTATTTGATCGTCAATGGCGGCGAGGACGAGCCGGGCAGCAAAAAGGACCGCGTGCTGCTGGAGAATCTTCCGCATCTCGTTCTCGAAGGTACGATCCTCGGAGCCTACGCGATCGGCGCAAGCAAAGCTTATCTCTACATTAACGCGCGCTACCACGACGCACTAAAGAGCGCTCACGACGCATTGGCCGAAGCCAAGAACGCTGGATATTGGGGCAGCAATACAGCGGGCAACGGATTCAATCTCGAGATCGAGGTTGTTCCCGCCCCGCATAATTACGTGGCTGGTGAGGACACGGCGGTCATCGAGGTCATCGAGGGCAAAAAAGCCTGGCCCCGCCAAAAACCGCCCTTCCCCGTAACCGTTGGATTGTTTGGCAAACCGACATCGGTCAACAATGTGGAAACTTTGGCTAACGTGCCGCCAATTGTCCTGAAAGGCGCCGATTGGTACCGCCGGTTCGGCACGCCCGAAAGCACCGGGACGATGATTTTTTCGTTGAACGACGATGTCAATCGCCCCGGCGTTTACGAGCTGCCTTTTGGCACGCCCTTACGGTACTTGATCGAGGAGTGCGGCGGCGGAATTAAAGGCGGGCAAAAGATAAAAGCGATTATGCCCGCAGCGCCCTCCTCGGCCTTTCTGCCGCCGGAGAAGATCGACACGCCGCTCGATCATAATTCCATGCGCGAAGCAGGTTCCGCGCTCGGTTGCGGTGTAGTGAAGTTAGTTGCTGAGGGCACCTGTATCGTCGAAGAGCTGATAAAAATTGCCGACTTCTTCGCCGCCGAATCGTGCGGGCAATGCCCCGCCTGCCGCATGGAAACGAGCAGTCTTGCGATGATGCTGAAAAAAGTTCAGGCCGGACAAGGCGGCATGCCGATGCTCGAACAGTTCGGCAAGATCATCGCGTTCAACAAAGGCAAAGGTTTTTGCAATCTGATCGCTATGCCTGGCCCGCCAATCGAGAGTGCGATCAAACTCTTCCCCGCCGACTTCCAAGCCCACCTGACAACCGGTAAATGCCCGGTGCAGTGAGTTCTACTCGGTTTCCGAGTCATTCCTGCTGAGACAGCAAGTCGGTTGACCTCCTTCACTCCTGCTTGATAGTAATTGCAATCGATCAGCGAACTTTCACCTTATGTCTCCCGATCTGCGAGTCTTTGCCTTCGGTTCAGTTTTTTATGCGCTATCGGCTGCCGTCGGCGCTAAGGCCGCTCAGCCCGACGCCGCGCGACTGTTTGTCGACTTTGCTCTATCCGAAGCAGGACAAAAGATTACTGCGTCTTTTAACGGCGTGCCCACCACGACTCAAGTGGCCGATAAACTTGATTATGTCATTGACGATATCGGCGCTGGGCAAGATTTGCACCGCTACGACGAACTTTTTCGTGAGATCTTTGGCGCGTCCCAATCCTAAACGAGGTCAAACGTATGAGATTAAAACCGATTCAATGGCCCAATGACGCGAAGATCGCGTGCAGTTTTTTTGTCGCCTTGGAGGCCTTCGACAAGTCCTCCCAATATCGCCGCAGCGAGGACGGCAAACCCGATTATGCATCCCTGGCTTATGGCGAATATGGCGGCAAAGCGGGCATCTGGCGTATCATGGATGTTTTTTCACGTCATGGCGTCAAAGGCACCATCGATACGAATGGGCGCATCGCCGAGGATTTTCCCGACGTGGTGACGGAACTTCATGGGGCGGGTCACGAGATCGTCGGACATGGTTGGGTCAACGACACAGCGCAATCTTCATTGGATAGCGATTCGGAGAAGAAATTGATTCGGCGAACTCTGGACGCCATCGCTTCCGTAACCGGCAAGCGTCCGGTCGGCTGGGTCAGTCCGGGTCATCGGATCAATGAATACACTCTCGGTCATTACGTGGATGAAGGCATTTATTGGACCGGTGATTTGCCCGGCCCCGATATCCCGCAGCATCGGATCGTCAACGGCAAACCCATTGTGATCATGCCGCGATTGGATTACGCCAACGATTTGAGCCTGTTGTTCACGCACAAAAATCCCGCGCAATTTTATTTCGACAGCTTCAAAGCTGCCTTTGACTGCCTCTACGCCGAAGGGCAAGCCGGCGCGCCCAAACTAATCGATTGCCTCGTCCATGCCCATATCGGCGGGCGGCCGAATATCATCGGCGTGTTTGAACAATGCATCCGCTACGCCAAGGGTTTCAAAGACGTCTGGTTCTGCACTAAAGGCGAGATTGCGAAATACTATCTTGATCGCTACGTCACCAAGGCCTAAAGGACCGAGCCAATGAACAGCGCAAGCGCAAAATTTCTCGCCGGCCTGAAATCAAATGAATTATTAATAAGGCTCACCTGGGATGAATGGCTCGGCATCGAAGCGCCTTACGATGCGACCAAAGTGACAACGGCGGACGCTTGGACCCGTTATCATCGCAATGGTTACGATTGGGACATGCACGGCACGCTCTACACGCCGGGAAAAGAGACCGATCCACGCCGGGCGTTTGTTTTCTTTCATGGCGGAGCGGGCAGCGAAAAGATTATGGATCTGACTCCCGACGGCAGACCTGGCCTGGCCCGCGTTGTGGCATCGCAGGGATTCAAGGTTCTGGCGCTCACCTATCCGGGCCATTACCCGTTGGGCGGCGTCTGGCAGCAAGCCATTCCCGAGCGCAATCCGATTTACCTCAAAGATCGTGATCTGCCAAAGGACGAAATCGCGGATCGAAACTTGAAATGTACTTTCAACGTGATCCTGCAAGGAGCGGGGTTGCTCACCGATGAGCATTTGGCCGGACGCGAGATCATCGCCTTCGGTCACTCCACCGGCGGCCCGATGGCTGCTCATCTCACGCGCTTTTCAAACAAGACCAGGGTCGTCGGCATCGTCGGGTTCGGCAGCGGCGGACCGGACGGCTGGCGCCTGGAGTGGCGCAATAAAACCGGCGCTGAAAAATACGCGGAAAAACCCGTCGATCACGTATCGCGCCGCTCACCGGACTCGTTTAAAGAATCAGGTTATATCGATCCGGAAGATCTGACGCCTTGGGGCGGCGCTGACGACTACATTCGTTTGGTGAGCCCGCTGCGCTCGCAGATGAAAACCAGTCTCTGCGATAATCAACACAATGCCGCGGTGGGTATTCTCGAAGAGTATACCAAGCGCACCGGCTTGCCGCGCGAGGAATACTTTGATCATCTGCAAGAGCCCGATCCGAACTGGCTTAAGACGATTCGGGTGCTCCTCACCGTGGGAGAGAACGACAAGGGCCATTGGGTGAGAGGCGACAAGCTCGAAAATAAGCGCGAGATGTTCATGGGGGCAAAGTACGGCGCGGTAAGCCGTGGCGCGCACGTCGTGCTTATTCCGCGCTACGGTCACGTGGGCTACGCCGAACTCTACAACGAAAAAATTGCTTACCTCTGGCTTTGGGCATACAAGCAAGGCTATTTCGATTGATGCACGCGTTCAGGAGGAATTCTTCCATGACCTTTCGACGAACGATAGCTGTGGTTGCGTTGCTGATCATTCTAGGAGTGTCTTCGAACTTGGCGGCGCAAACCAAGCCCATGTCCTCGGCGGAGTTGGCGCTGTACAAGGGAAAAGACCGGGAAGCCATTCTCCTCGAGGGGGCCAAGAAAGAGGGACAAGTTACTTTTTATACTTCGAATACCTGGATGGCTGGTCCGGTATCTCAGGAGTTCGGCAAGAAATACCCCTTCATAAAAACCAATGTATGGCGCAGTGATTCAAAAGAGCTGCTGAAGCGTTTAACCAATGAGGCAGCGGCCGGACGTTTCATCGCGGACGTGGTCGAAACCAGCCCCGATTACATGGCGTTGATGATAGGTGAAAAATTGTTTCAGGAAGTTTTTTCCCCGGAGCTCGCAGCTTACGACAACAACTCTAAGGTCAAAAGCAAAAACGGTGTCTTTCATTGGACGAGTCGCGAGCTCTACATCAGCTTGGGCTTCAATACCAATCTCGTTCCGCCGGCGGAAGCGCCAAAAACTATGAAGGACCTGCTCGAACCGAGATGGAAGGGCAAAATGACTATCGCCGGAACGACGACGGGCACGCAGTGGATCGGCGCCGTGATCGAAGCCTATGGCCGCGAGTTTCTGGAGAAAATCGCGAAACAAGATGTCAACGTGCAGAACATTTCCGGCGCCGCGCTGGCTGAGCTGGTGGCCTCCGGTGAAGTACCGTTGTCGCCGACAATCTTCAATTCGAACATCACCGTGGCCAAGCAAAAAGGTGCGCCGGTGGAGTGGCGTCCGATCGATCCTGTGGTCGCCACCACCGGAACTTCAGGGATGGTCGTAAAAGCGCCGAATCCCCACGCGGCGCTGCTGTTTCTGGATTATCTTCACTCGAAAGAGGGCCAGGAAATGGTTTTGAAAGGCGGCCTGAGCTCGGCGCGCAAGGACGTCGCGTCGGCGGATCAAAAATTCAAGAAAGTCTATATCGAGAACAAATATCCGCCGGAGGTGATGGAAAGAAAGTTTGCCGAGTGGGAAGGCCTGAAACGCCGGCTCTTCATCAGCAAACGCTGATCGACCGTACAAGAATGCAGCACAAGGTTCTGATCACCGGTGCCAATGGCTTCATAGGCTCCCATACCAGCCGGCTGCTCGAGACCCTCGGCCATTCGATCATTCCCGTAGATGTGGTGCCCCGCTCGCCCGATCTCTCGCTCCTCGGCATCAAAACGCCAAGTCATCTGCTGAACGTCACCGATGCGAGAGAGTTTCGCGCGCTGTGCGAACGGGAACAGCCGACGCATATCTTTCATGCCGCGCACCCGCCGCGGGATGAAAGCCCATCGGTCATCAACTACTGCTATCACGCCATGACGAACATCCTCGAAGCGGCGAAAGATCTTAAAATCAAGCGCGTCGTTTATTCTAGTTCCGCGTCGATTTATGGCCAACTGCAAAAACCCGCCGGGAGCTTGATCAAAGAAGAAGACGCGGTGTCGATTTATCCGACTTATTTTTATCG
>JBIOXP010000587.1:0-5253 GCA_044869705.1 Binatia bacterium
ACGACGTTTTTCGGCCGACGAAGCGTATACCATCGGACTGATCAATCGAGTTTGTGCGGCGGAGCAATTTGATCCCGAGCTGCAGCGCCTGCTAAACGATCTCTCGGGGCAGAGCGGAGCAGTGTTGCGCGTCGCCGTCAAGGGTCTGCGCACTTTGTCTTTGAAAGGATTCGAGCAAGCTCTGCAGTTTTCCGAGGAACTGTATTGTCGAGAGCTTTTAAAAACGACCGATGTCGAGGAAGGAATCGCCGCATTCCTGCAGAAACGACCGCCAATCTGGAATCATCGTTAGATTCACTCAATTTGTCAGTTCCCAAAACGGCATGCGTGTGTTACCGTCGCATATGAATGCCCGAGTTTGATGTCAAAATCGCCACCGACGCGAGCGAAATCGAAGAAGCCCAACGGCTTAGATTCCAAGTTTTCAATCTCGAACTCAATAAAGGATTAAAAGCGTCTTACGAGCGCGGCTTGGATGTCGACGAGTTCGATGCCTACTGCGACCATCTGATCGTGCGTGATCTCAAGAGCGGGCATGTCGTCGGCACCTATCGTTTGTTACGGGGCGCCCAAGCGCGCCGCCACATCGGTTTTTATTCCGAAAAAGAATTTGATCTGTCGCGCATTAAAGAGCTCGATGGAGAATTGATGGAGCTCGGCCGCTCTTGCGCCCGAAAGGATTATCGCGACCGCTCTTTGCTTCCCTTGATGTGGGAAGCGATCGCCGAACAGGTGCGGCTTCACCGCGTACGCTATCTGTTCGGCTGTGGCAGCCTGTACACCACGGATACACTAGAAGTGGGCGCCATTTTTTCCCTCCTGAAAAGCCGTTATTACGCGCCCGAAATGTTTCGTGTTGATCCGGCGCCGAACTGTCGCTTTGTTGGCGTGCTCCCTGATTCGGCGATCGACGATGACCAAGCGCTATTTCAAAAGCTGCCGAGTCTCATCAAAGGCTATCTGCGGATTGGCGCAGTCGTATGCGGGCCTCCGGCATTGGACCGGGAGTTTGGCACTGCGGATTTTTTCTTGCTTCTGGATTTTGGCTCCTTGAAAGAAGAATACCTGAAGCGTCTCGGACTCGGCGATGTAAAGGTTGTTAGCGATGCGCCTGCTTAAACTCGCCGCTTTCCTGTCGCTTTGGGTGGTGTTCTTCGGATTGGTCGCCATCGTCCATTTATGGATCTGGCTTCTTGGCCTGCCAAATCGCTGGAAGATCATCAGCCGTCTGAACCGTAATTACACGCTGTTGGTCAGACTCATCCTAAACATCAAGGTAACGGTCACCGGCAATGAAGGTATGCTCGAACGAGGCGGATACGTCATCATTGCCAATCACGTGAGTTACGTCGACGGAATCGTGCTCGGGAGCATTTTTCCGATTATCTTTGTATCCAAGCGCGAGGTAAAAAAATGGCCCATCGTCGGGCAGTGGAACGTGCTTTGTGGCACGATTTTCATCAATCGACAACGAAAAATCCGGGTGGCTTCCTTGGTTAAAGAAATGACGCGAAAACTTCGGCAGGAAGCCAATATTCTGCTGTTTCCCGAGGGGACGTCAACCAACGGTGAAAAAATATTGCCGTTTCAAACCGTGCCCCTTGCGGCGCCGCTCCGTAATCGCTCTATCATCGTACCGGTGACCGTCACCTACAAGACGATCGACGATCAGCCGGTAACAACGGCAAATCGAGATGCGGTCTACTGGTATGGCGATATGGAATTTGTCACGCACTTTTGGAATTTGCTCGCGCTGCGCGGCATCGACGTGTGGGTGGAGATCCAGCCAAAAATCGAGTGTTTCCGTTATGCAGACAATTCGGCGGGGCGAAAGAAGTTGGCCGAGGAGTGCTACAATCGGGTTCTCGGCCGAGGCACGGGAGATGTCAGGGCCGAAGATGACGGCGACACTCCGGACGAGCCCTCGACGTCACTTTCCAGTTAGCTGCTTTTTTATATTTTCGACAAATTCTTTGAGCATCGCGTCGGCTTTTTTTCGGATAATGGGTTGACCGAATTCGCCGATTTTGCCGAGGATATTTACGTCGGTTTCAACGAGTAGCTCAGTTTCTTGCGCGCCAAGCTCCTTGAGCGTCATGCTGGTTTTACCGTTCACGGCGCCGGCCGCCATGCGGTCTTTCGCTTCGGCTCGCAATGCGGCGCGCCAGTCGTTTTTATTCTGTTCTTCAAGAATGATTTTGCCTTGAAGATTGAGCTTGATCGGCCCCACCCTGACCGTGAGCGCACCCTGGTAAGTCGTATCATCAATCTTGCTCACCGATTCGACACCTGGAAGCGACTTCGCCACTTTGGGAACATCCATTAAAAAATCCCACAGCGGTTCGCGAGCCACAGGAATCTGTGCAGTCTGAGTAAATTTCACCTTCTCTTGCCTTTCTTCATGGGTTTCTTTTTGACCGCCTTCGGCGCAAGCTTGCTTTTCGCTTTCTGACGAAGGTCGCCCAAGGCTCGCTCCAGAGCCCGCCGAACGAACACAGCCGCCATATCTTTTTTGTAGCCTGCAGAACCGCGAAAATCACTGATCGGATCGACTGCTTCTTTGGCTTTCTCGCCCGCCTCGGCGAACGCTTCGGTCTTGAGGGGTTGGCCGCGTAAAACCGCCTCCGCGGCCGTGGCACGGATTGGCGTGACACCGACACTGCCGAGGGCAATCCGGACATCGGCAACGGTTTTGTTTGACTTGTCGAGCGTCAACACGGCGGCCGCGGAGACCGTGGCATAATCATCGGCGGTTCGCGGCAAGAATTTGATGTACGCGGCTCCGCTATTCGACGGCAATTTTGGCACCATCACTTCGGTAATAAGCTCATCCGGGTTGAGCACGGTCTCGTAATAGTCCTTGAAAAACTCGTCCATCGGAATGACGCGACTGCCGTTTGCCGAAGTGGCCTTCAGATTGGCGCCCAAGGCGATCAGACTCGGTGGCGGGTCCTGATTCGGGTCGGCGTGGGCCAGACCGCCGCCGACAGTTGCCATGTTGCGCACGCGCAGGGTTGCCACGTGATGATAAGTCTCGGCGAGCATCGGCAAGCGCCGACGAATCAACGGCGATGTTTCCAATTGGCGATGAGTGGCAAGACCGCCGATACGCAATCCACCGTTTTGCAGTTCGATTCCATTCAAACCGCGAACCGAACGGAGGCTGATCAGGCAGCTCGGTCGGAGAAGCCGCTGCTTCATCATGATAATCAAAGCGGTGCCGCCGGCTACCAGCTTGGCATCGGAGCCGAATTCTTTGAGGTTCGCATGAACTTCTTTGAGACTCTTCGGGGTTCGGTATTCGAAAGGTGTCATGAGCGTGTCCTTGTCACTTCGCGAATTGATGCGCCTTCTCAATTGATTCGATGATCTTGTAATAGCCAGTGCAGCGGCACAGATTGCCCATCATCCAGTCTTTGATTTCTTCTTCGTTGGGCTTGGGATTCTCTTTGAGCAGGGCGGTTGCCGCCACGACTTGCCCCGGCGTGCAGATGCCGCACTGGAATCCGCCGTACTGGATAAAACTTTTCTGGACCGGATTAAGCTCGCCGTTTTTCGCCAATCCTTCGACGGTTGTAATATCGTGACCGTCCGCCATGACGGTGAGCGTCAAACAGGAGCTGATCATGTCACCGTCCATGAGGACCGTACAAGCGCCACACACGCCGACGCTGCAGCCCTCCTTAGTGCCCGTCAAGCCGAGATCGTACCTCAGATAATCGATCAACATGCGATTCGTCGGCACTTCAGCTTCAACTTTCTTCCCGTTGACGCGAAATTTGATCTTCTTGTTCATCGCCGTTCCTTTCTCACAAATCTGTCGCGCGGAATTTGAGTGTGCGGCTGGGAGAAATCCCATTAGCTGCTAGGGCTCTCTTATAGAAAGAAACTTTCGAAACTGCAAGGGAGTTTAGCTGGGAAATTGCGCAAAATAAGTGTGCATTCGGGAGGGCTACCGCCGATGCCTGTGACGGAAAGAATCCCCGAACGATCCGGTGTGGTGGGCTCAGAATTTGACCACCGTACGAATGCTTTTTCCTTCGTGCATCAAATCAAACGCTTCGTTGATGCGCTCCAACGGAAGCGTATGGGTGATCATCGGATCGACCTTGATCTCGCCGTTCAGATATTTCTCCACATAGCCCGGTAATTGCGAGCGCCCTTTCACTCCGCCGAACGCGGTGCCACGCCAAACGCGGCCGGTGACCAATTGAAACGGGCGCGTGCCGATTTCCTCGCCCGCGCCGGCCACTCCGATAATTACGGATTCGCCCCACCCCTTGTGGCAAGATTCCAGCGCCGCGCGCATGGTTTTGACATTGCCGATGCACTCGAAAGAATAATCCACGCCGCCATCCGTCATATCGACAAGGATTTCTTGAATCGGTCGGCCGTCCGCTTGCGGAACGACGAAATCAGTGGCGCCGAGATTTTTTGCCATTTCGAATTTGGCCTGGTTCGTATCGATCGCGATAATTCGTTGTGCACGAGCCATGACCAGACCTTGAATGACGCTCAAGCCAATGCCACCGAGGCCGAACACGGCCGCCGTCGAACCGGGCCGTACTTTGGCCGTGTTCAAGACCGCGCCAATCCCTGTGGTGATGCCGCAACCCAGTAGACACACTTTATCGAGCGGCGCGGCGGAATTGATCTTGGCCAAGGCGATTTCCGGCAAGACGGTATATTCGGAGAAGGTCGATGTTCCCATGTAGTGAAGAATGGGTTTTCCCGAGAGAGAAAAACGTGAAGTTCCATCAGGCATCAAGCCTTTTCCCTGGGTCAACCGAATGGCCCCGCAAAGATTAGTGCGGCCGGAGCGGCAAAATTTACATTCGCCGCATTCGGGAATGTAGAGTGGAATAACGTGATCGCCGGCTTTCACGGTAGTGACTCCCGCGCCGACCTCCAGAACCGTAGCGCCCCCCTCGTGTCCCAAGATCGCCGGGAAAAGCCCCTCGGGGTCTTTGCCGGAAAGGGTGTAGGCGTCGGTGTGGCAGACACCGCTCGCGGCGATTTTCAACAGCACTTCGCCTTTTTTCGGCCCGGCAACTTCCACTTCTTCGATGACCAGCGGCTTGGCGGGTTCCCAAGCCACCGCTGCGCGCGATTTCATAACGCTCCTCAATCGGTTTTGTTGCTCTTTGTTCTTACCAAAATCATATCCGCATTGGCAATTCGAACTGCTGTTGGCTGATTTCTTCGTCTCGCCAAAGTTCCGCAATGTAATTTTTGATTACACGACACAACTGC
>JBIOXP010000588.1:0-4441 GCA_044869705.1 Binatia bacterium
ACGACGTTTGCTCCGCCCAAAGCGGGCTCGCGCGTCCAACCGAACTCACTAGGATCAAAAGCCAAAGCGTACGGATGAGAAGCATAAATACACCCAAGCCAAAAAAATTTGCCTGATCTTAACAAACAGGCTATTTTCAGTCAAAATTTTTCGCCGAGAATATTTTGCCGCGTCTGAAATATTTTTTGCCCATCGGTCTTTTCTTGACGTTTTCACTTGCGGCATGCCGGCCAACCCACAGCGATCATCCACCGGAGTATCTGGTAGCCGCGGTCGAAAGCTACCCGCTGCAGCTCGACCCCCGCTATGCAACCGATGCGAATGGCGTCCGCATAGGCAACCTGATTTACAATTCCTTGCTCCGCGCTGATCCACAGTCGCGATTACGACCCGAGCTTGCGAAAAACTTACGGCTGGTCGATGAGCGCACCTACGCAATCGATTTACGCGAGGATGTCAAATTCCACAATGGCCGGCCGCTCACTGCCGCCGATGTAAAATTTACCTATGAATCGATCTTGGATCCCAACAACCGCTCGCCCAAACGCGGCAATCTAAAGCTCCTTCGCGCCATCGAACAGAGCGGGCCTTACCAGCTCCGTTTCCATCTGTTTGCGCCTCATTCTCCTTTCATCGAGCAGCTCACGCTTGGGATTGTACCCGCAGATTCGCCGGCCGCTCCCGCCGTGCCGGCGCACGCGCCACCGGGGTCTGGACCGTTTATGTTGCAGGCGGCAGAACCTGGCGAGCAGATCACGCTCACAAGAAATCCGCGCTATTGGGAACAAAAGCCGCCTCTTTCGGGGATCGTATTCAGAATTATTCCCGACGCTCTCGTGCGCATGCTGGAATTCAAAAAGGGCAACATCGATCTGATGCAGAATGATATTGAGCCTGACATGCTGCCGTGGCTCGAAAACAATACCGGGGCGGATGTCGCCGCATATCCCGGCACAACGTTTCAATACATCGGCATCAATCTGACTCACCCGATTTTGAAAAACGTGAAAGTTCGCCGGGCATTGGCGTATGCCATCGATCGCGAAAGTTTGGTGCGACATATCCTGAAGGGAACCGGAACGGTTGCCGGAGGCGTGCTCTCACCTTTGAATTGGGCGTACGAGGACAACGTCGAGCATTGGCCTTATGACCCCGAGTGCGCCAAACAACTTCTCGACGAAGCCGGTTTTCCTGATCCCGATGGAGACGGACCGTTACCTCGCTTTCGCCTATCCTTCAAAACCACCAATATCGACCTGCGCCGCCGCATCGCCGAAGTTGTCAAGGAACAGCTGCAGAGAGTTGGCATCGAGTTGGATGTGCGTAGCTACGAGTGGGCGGCATTTTATAGCGACATCAAAAAGGGCAGTTTTCATCTCTACTCGCTCGCCTGGGTTGGCGTTATGGATCCCGATATTCTGTTTCAGATTTTTCATTCCTCGAGCTTTCCACCCGCCGGAGACAATCGCGGCCACTATAGCAACCCAGAACTCGATCGTTTGCTTGAGCAGGGCCGGGCCACGATCCGCCAACAGGAACGCAAAGTCATTTATGCCCGAGCGCAAAAAATTCTCGCCGAAGATCTCCCCTACGTGCCGCTCTGGTGGTGGAAGAATGTCATCGTCAAAAAACCAACCGTGCAGAATTTCACCGCCTATCCCGACGGCGAAATGATCTCATTGAAAGAGACCCACTGGGCCGCCAACACTCGATGAGACGCTATCTTCTTTATCGCTTAGCTCTCTTGGTCCCGACCCTATTCGGGGTGCTAACGTTGGTGTTTTTATTTATCCACCTGATACCAGGCGATCCCGTCGACATGATGCTGGGCGAAACTGCCAGCGCCGCCGATCGCCAAGAGCTGCGGCAGATCCTTGGCTTGAATCAACCGCTAGCGGAGCAATACCGCTCTTTCTTAATAAAATTATCGCGCGGCGATCTCGGCCGATCGCTCTATGAAGGTCGCAGCGTTGCCGGCATGGTGACCGAGCGCTATCCCGCAACACTCGAGCTTGCGCTCTGCGCGATGGGCGCTGCGCTGTTCATTTCGTTCCCGCTGGCTATCTGGTCCGCAGTCCGGCGCGGTAGTTGGACGGATCGTGCCACGCTGATGTTTTCCCTGCTTGGGCTCTCGATACCGAATTTTTGGCTCGGCCCTGTGGTGATGATCATTTTCGCTATCCAACTCGGCTGGCTTCCCGTATCCGGGCGCGACGGTCCGGACCATCTGGTTTTGCCAGCTCTGACCCTTGGACTAGGAATGGCGGCGCTTCTAATTCGTATGTTACGCGCGAATCTGCTGCGCGTCATGGGCGAGGATTACGTGCAAACGGCGCGCGCCAAGGGTTTGAGTGAGCGCTCCGTTTGGCTGAAACACACCCTGCGCAATGCCCTGCTCTCGCTGATCACGATTGTCAGCCTGCAATTCGGTAGTCTTCTGGCGGGATCATTGATTACCGAGACAATTTTTAGCTGGCCGGGAATTGGCCGCCTGACCATGCAGGCAATCGCGATGCGCGATTATCCGCTGGTGCAAGGCTGCATTTTGGCAATCTCGGTTTCCTATGTCTTCGTGAATTTTATCACGGATTTAATTTACCCGTGGATCGATCCGCGCATCATGTATGGCGAGTAGGTTTTGGTTCAATGCCGGAGCAGCGCTGTTGTTGCTGCTTGCGAGCGCTGCCCTGTTTGCGCCGCTCGTGAGCCCCTATGATCCGCTTCAGCAAAATCTCGAACAAGATCTGATGACCCATTCGCGGCAACACCTCCTGGGCACCGACAAGCTCGGACGGGACCTGTTGAGTCGGATTGTTTTTGGCGCCCGTATTTCTCTTCTCGTCGGAGCCTCCACGGTCGCGGTTTCGCTTCTGATCGGCGTCGGGGTGGGTGCCCTTTCAGGATATGCCGGCGGTATTGCCGATCTGCTGTTTATGAGGCTGATCGATATTTTGATGGCTTTCCCGGGCATTTTACTTGCCATCGCTTTCAGCGCAGTTCTGGGGCCGGGGCTCGATCATGTGATTCTGGCACTTGCTTTGATCGGTTGGACCGGTTACGCGCGGCTCGTGCGCGGTGAGATTCTCTCGCTTCGTCAAAGAGATTTCGTCAGCGCTGCGCGCGCACTCGGATGCCGTCCCCGGCGCATCATCGTGCTACATCTCTTGCCGAATCTGTTGCCGCCGCTTTTGATCCAGGCAACGTTCGGACTGGCCGCTGCGATCGTTGCCGAAGGCAGCTTGAGTTTTTTGGGACTCGGAGTCGCGCCCCCGACGCCATCGTGGGGCTCAATGTTGAACGAAGGCCGCCAGTTTCTCCTCGTCGCGCCCCATCTCACCGCGTATCCGGGCATTGCCCTCATGCTCACCGTGTTTGCGCTGAATCTTATCGGCGATGCGCTTCAGGATCGGCTGGAAAGTCGGATCCACTAAACGGTACCTGCCCATGTAACAAACCGCTTGAACGGTTTGAACCGCTTCAACGTTTTGAACGATATAGTAATTGCCTAAAGCATTTTGCAGTGATACTTAAGCTCACAATGGGAGGTAACAAGATGAAACTTTATTCCTGCCACACCTGACCTTATGCGCACCGGACAAGGATTGTCCTGGCAGAGAAAGAACTTCCTTACGAGCTGATCGAAGTGGATCTCAAAAACAAGCCCGACGATTTGACCCGCAAAAACCCTTACGGCAAGGTGCCGGTGTTGGTCGACGGCGACGGGATCATTTACGAGTCGGCGATCATTGACGAATACCTGGAAGAAAAATTTCCCAAGGTGAGGCTCATGCCGACGGATCTCATGCAGCGCGCTAAAGCGCGCATCTGGATCGATTATTTCAGCACCCGGTTGCATGCCGCCGCTTCGGACATCACCCACGACCGCAATCCTGAAACAGCGCAGCAACGACTGCACCAATACTTGACCGACTTGGATCGGGAGATGGCTGATAAAAGCTTCTTGATTGGCGACCAATATTCCTTGGCCGACGTGACCTTCATTCCGTTTTACACGCGCCGCGAGCGTTACCATGTCACCATGAATAATTATCCGAATCTGCAACGTTGGGCGGAAAAGCTAATCGAGCGGCCACAAGTCGCCGCCACGTTATAAAAACTTCCCAGGAACAACGATGAGCGCTTTGCTTGTAAATCCATCGGAGATTCGCGGCATTGTGACGATGTCGGAAGCGGTCGAGGCAGTGCGTCTGGGATTTCGCGAATGGGGCGAGAACCCGCAGTTGAATGCGCCGCGTCGTCGAATTCATATTCCATCCGGGGTTCGGGTGAGTGTCCATCAGGGCGGTGTTCCGGCCGCCAAAGCTACCGGGCTCATGACTCACTGCGAATGGGTCAAACCGATGGCCGACGAGCAAATCTATCCACGTTTGAACCATCCTGTGATCGTGCTTTACGATTCCGCGGAAGGCGAGCTCAAGGG
>JBIOXP010000589.1:0-3877 GCA_044869705.1 Binatia bacterium
CCACCGTCTCTGTCTGGTCCGATAGGATAATGAGCTCCATCGCGCCGCTAACATCGCTCAGATTAAAGATCGTCTCCGCAAGATCCATCTCCTCGCCAGTGGAGATCAGTACTACTGCATCGAAAATTTCGTGGTGCGCACATGTTATTGCCGTAGTTCCATCCAAGACGTGTCTTACTTTGGTGTTTGTCTTGGAGAGGATTCGGTTCAACGGCTCCGGAATTTCCGAGCCGACGACCATGACTTTTTGTGATCCCATCGATTACGCGCGGCGATATTTTAGTTGTTACTTCCCATGCGTAAAAAGCAGGGTTGTATATCTGCCTAACGCAACGGAAGTGCCGGCGCTGTAATCTTAATTAATTTCGCTAGTTACAAAGAGGAGGATAAAAAGCAGCTAGACGATGCTGGAATCTGTGCGGATTCAATACACACAAGGCCTGTCACTCCCGAAGTTATGTGCGAAAACTTCACAGAGCCGGGGCTCATCCCGATTCAATTTTAGTTTCAGTACGCTAAGAGGTGAAATTTTTTAACTTGTCGTATAGAGTTCGACGGCTGATACCCAAAATTTTTGCGGCCTTTTGCTTATTTCCTCCGACCGATGTCAACGTGAGGGTGATGAATTCCTTCTCTACCGCCGCGAGCGTCATTCCAACATGAATACGAGGGACTCCCAATTTTGAACTCTGCGCCGACTGTTCTGCGTTCCTGATTCTTGCTGGAAGTAGATCAACGGTCAGTTCTTCACCGTCGCACACCAGAACGGCTCGTTGAATGACATTTTTGAGCTCCCGCACGTTGCCCGGCCACGGATAACTCTCTAGACAGAACAACGCGTCGGCTGAGACCCTGGCAACGTTTTTCTTGTATAGTTGGGTGAACTGAGTGATGAAATAAGTGGTCAGCACCCTCAGCCCCCCCGGGCGCTGCCGCAGTGGGGGCAGATGTATTCGGAAGACATCAAACCTGTAATAGAGGTCCTCGCGAAAACGATTTTTTTTGATCGCCGATTCTAGATCTTCGTTTGTGGCGCCGATCACTCGAACATCAACGCGAATGTCTTTGTCGCCGCCGACGCGGCGAAAGGTTTTTGTTTCCAGCACACGAAGTAAAAAAACCTGACACTTCTCGTCCATCGTGCTGATCTCGTCGAGAAATATTGTCCCGCCATGAGCTTCTTCGAACCTTCCCTTGCGCACGCCAAGTGCCCCAGTATAGGAGCCCTTCTCGTGTCCGAAAAGCTCGCTGGCGATCAATTCCGGCGCGATCGCTCCCATATTTACGGCGACAAATGGTTCATCTTTTCGTCGGCTTCGATTGTGAATCGCTCCGGCTACCAGGTCCTTGCCCGTTCCAGTCTCTCCCGTAATCAACACCGGCACATCCGCCGATGCCGCATCCAGGATGCTCTGGAATACTTGGAGCATTGGCAAACTGACGCCAAGCATTCCCTCGAATTGGTTCGCTGCATCATTTTGCGGAGGATGGAGGATAGTCCTTTTTGACGCCGGGCGGCTTTGCATAGGGCTTTGCCGGCCCTAGAAATACCAGTAATAGTCAGGGTTGTCTAATTACACTCCGGGTAGCCTCGGTTCAGCGAACAGGTCGCTCTTTGAGCTTGTGACCTGCCGAAAATGCCAAGTCTAATGAATCAGCATTTCAGACGCGAAGGCTTGTCACGGAGACTTCAACCAGAAGTTTTGCAACAACCCGATTGCCGGCGGTGTGAAATCGTAAAGATCCGGGCCATTATCTAATGGCAATCCGGATGACCGCACTGACATTTTCCCGAAGCGGATGCCCCGCTGGCGTTCGCGCAGTGCTCACTGCAGTAAACCTGTCCTTGTCTACTTACCCCGCCGCGACCCTGCTCAACTTTGCAGTTACAACCTGAATGTGCGCAATTTTGATCCGCCATGGCTCGCAACTCCTTCCTTCAACTAAGTTCTGCCCGAGGGCGAAACTACCAATGAGCCGCATGGGAACCGCTTAGATAGCGCGGACTCGCATTTTTCTGCATGCGGTGATTCTTCGATTTTAGTAACTTGCTGCCGGTCTTCACAGGGTTATCTCTGCTCGTGATAAACGCCCTCGGGCGTTAGTCGATTACGCAAGACTCTCTCCAATCAAGAATACGAATACGAGTCGTTGTAAGTGTCTCACTCATAATATTTTCATAACGACTTTTGTCCGGCGTTGGGACAAGAATAGCTCCGCGCCTCTCTTTGCGCGTGGCATTGTCCTTGCGCTCGGGAAAAATATTCCGTGAAACTCACTTGGCCATTATCGTTGCTTCCGTTTTTTTCGGTTTTTCTATTCGCTGCCTCGCCCGGCCAGCTCAAGGCGAATTCCTCAGCTCCGTCCAATCACGGCGAACTCGTCAGTCAAGGCAAATACATTGTCGAAGACGTGGCGATGTGCGTCGAGTGCCACACGCCGCGCGATAAAAACGGCAGCCTGATCGCCGATGAATACTTGAACGGCGCACCGGTGCCGGTCAAAGGGCCGCCTTATCCACAAATCAACTGGGCGGTGAAAGCTCCGGCGATCGCCGGACTGATCGGATACAGCAAGGAGGAAGGCGTACGTCTGCTCACGGCCGGTGTGACTCGCGACGGCCGAGTGCCCAACCCGCCGATGCCGCCCTTTCGGATGTCAGTTCAAGACGCCGAGGCGGTCGTGGCGTATTTAAAAAGCTTGCAGTAACCGAAGGAGGTGCAACGCCGCGCCTGAGCGAGCAGTCCAGTATTTCGAGCGGCGTGATTAAGCTCTCAATTTGAATTTTTTGTTGACTCAATGGTGCGATCCCGATCGGCGGCGCGCATACTTCTAGTCAACTGTGTTCTTTGTTCTTTAAGGAACACCATGCTGCTGGCGCAAATTATCGATACTGGTGTGGCTCAACGCTCGAATGATAGAAAGAACGGCCACGACGATTCCCACGATTACGCTATTCCATGTCGCTACCTGATTGTTGCTAAAGTGCAGGACAAACGGAGCAATAATCAACCATAATCCGAGAATAAAATTTATCCAGCTTAGACCCGTCATCATCTAACCTCACCTCCTTTCGTTGTAAAATTTCGCGCCGCCGACTGAGTCAGTGTCGAAGAGCAGCATCTACCCCATTCCTTCGAGACTTTGACTTTGACTCTGGCGTGATGATGGGAAGGATTTTCCAGGCTTTCCAGGCTCCTCTCCTTCTTGTTTCAGCATCAGCCATGCCAAAGCTACTCGCCTATCAGCCATTTTATCGAATCGCCGAGTTGTTCTTCACGACTTGCAAAATGGTATATCCAGTATCCGCTGAGGTTTAGAAAATCATCCCAACAATCGCCGTGGTGTCGTTCGACCTCGCAACCTAGACATTCAATTGTCCCAGTTCCGGAACAAACGTCCTGTAACTGGAATACCCCTCGGCGCCAAGCGAAGGCTCTGAATTTGTCGACTGCTAGGGACTTCTGTTTCCGTCATTGCGGCGCATGCCGCAATTCAAGCGCTTTTT
Organism: Binatia bacterium; assembly: GCA_044869705.1. Lineage (GTDB taxonomy): Bacteria > Desulfobacterota > Binatia > UBA9968 > UBA9968 > DP-20. Next base: position 3,509 of record JBIOXP010000589.1, read on the forward strand.
GTATTCGACCAACCTGGACGGCGGCTGGGGATTTTCAACCATCCGCGAAGGAGACATTGAGACATGCTTGATCAAGAATCGCAGCGTTACTGCTCGCTACGATTATAGGCACAGCCATTGCGTTTGCAGTGTGCCATAATGCCAAAACACCATCTAGCCGGCCGGATTACCGTGCTACAGGAAGAAAGATTTCGCCTGGTCACCAGTGACGGCCGCAGTTTTCTTTTTACGCTCGACCGTAAAAGCCCCGTTCAACTTCCGACGATCCGTCTGCTGCAGAAATCTCATACACCGGTTCGCGTCGAGTATTCAGGCGAACCCAATACCTATTCTGGAATCGCTCACATGATCGAGCCGCTCGATCAATCG
>JBIOXP010000590.1:0-7039 GCA_044869705.1 Binatia bacterium
CCGATCGATCTCGGGCCATTCGAAGCCGAGGTGCGCGGCGCGCCGCGAGATCGATTGCGCACGAGCCAATGCCGGCATGCTTTTGGGCACGTTTCCCAACAGAGAGCTTTCGCCGCTCTGGTTTTTCTCATCCGCTTTGATCTGCATGCGCTGCTTCAGAACCGCCGCCGAGTTTTCCGGCAACGGTTCGCCGGCAAACACGTAGGGATGGCGCCGCACGAGCTTTTCCGTGAGTTGTTGAATCACTTCTTTGATCGAAAATTGGTTTTCTTCACTGGCGATCTGCGCGTGAAAGATGACCTGCAGCAATACGTCGCCCAGTTCCTCCTGAATTTTTTTCGGCTCGCCATCGTTCAAAGCGTCGAGCAATTCGTAGGTTTCTTCCAACAGGCAAGGCTTAAGCGAAACGTGAGTTTGTTCCTTATCCCAGGGGCAACCGGTTTCGCTACGGAGCCGAGCCATGACTTCGAGCAGTTCGCGAAATTTTTTTGTGGTCTTTTGATTGTCCACCTTCGCCTCCGCGCCGGCGCGTCTTTTTTTGCCCACCGGCACCGTGTTAAATCTTACGTGCCGCATCTTTTTAAGTCCAGCAGACAAGGAGAGACAGATGCCAACCGCAACGCTCGACGGAATCGCTACCTACTATGAAGTTCACGGCACTGGGACGCCAATTCTGATGTGCGCGCCAGGCGGCTTTGACGCGACAATCGAGAAGTGGTGCACCGCGAGCGCCTGGACAGGAATAGACGCACTGAAGGCGCTCGGCGCGGAGCATACGCTGATCGTCTACGACCGACGGGAATGCGGCCAATCTAGCGGACGGCTCCAACGGCTCAGTTGGCTCGATTATGCGCGCCACGGCAAGGCGCTCCTCGAGCATTTGAAGATCGATTCGGCATGGATCATGGGAGGCTGCATGGGCTGCTCGGTCGCGCTCGCGTTTGGCGTCGCCTATCGGGAGGCAACGCGCGGACTTTTGCTTCACTGGCCGGTCGGCGGCTACCGTTGGAAAGTAAACAGCCGTGAACGCTTCACGCGGCATTATCATTTTGCCAAGCAAAATGGCCTTCGCGCTGTGATCGAGCGAGCACGCGGCGGAAAAAGCTTTTGGATGGATCCGGAAGGAGGTCCGTGGGCGACGGAAATCGCGCGCAGTGAAGAATTTGCCGAGAGGTTTGCGACTCAGAGCCTGGAGCGATACTTGGGGATCGTTTTTACGACCGGGCAGACTCTTTTTGATCGGGACACCGCGCCCGGCGCTGAGCCGGAAGAAGTGATGGGGGTCGACGTCCCGGCGCTGATTATCCCAGGAGACGATTCGTCTCATGCCACGTCGGGCGCGCACTATCTACGCGAGCTGCTGCCGAAGGCAGATTTTTGGAATGTCATGCCGCCTGAACAGACGACGCAGAAAGTTTGCGATCGCGTGCTGGAGTTCTGCCGCGAACAGCGCTGATCGAAAACGAAAATTGCCGGGACCGGGTGTGGACCGAGAAAAAGAAATTTGATAGAGCGATGGCAAACGACAAAGCTTTTCGAAGGAGGACGGGTTTATGGACGTGACGAGCTCCACGGTTCAACTGAATACTTCAGACGGGAAGATGGATGCGCACGTCGCGCAGCCGAAAGAGAGCGGGAAGTACCCGGGCATTGTCGTTATACAGGAAGCGTTCGGCGTCAACAGTCACATCAAGAATGTCACCGAGCGCATTGCCGCTGAAGGTTACGTTGCCATCGCACCCGATATTTTTCACCGCGAATCGGAGCGTCTGATTCCCTATTCGGATATGCCCAAGGCGATCGCGACATTGCAGCGGGTCGTCGACAGCAAGGCGATGGAAGACATCGGCGCGGCGATTGCGCATTTGAAGTCGCAAAGCAATGTCAAATCGGATGCCATCGGCGTCATTGGCTTTTGCATGGGCGGGCGGCTCACTTATCTGGCAGCCGCGCATCACGCCAACGATATCAAAGCCGCTGTGCCTTACTACGGCGGCGGTATCCCTATGGGCAATCCAAGCCCGCTTTCCCGAACCGGCGAGATCAAAGCTCCGATGTACTTGTTTTTCGGCGCGAAGGATCAGCTCATTCCCATGGACCAGGTCGGTCAAATCAATACTGAGTTGACCACCAAAAAAGTTCCTTTTCAGATGAAAATTTATCCCGAAGCCGGACACGGGTTTTTTTGCGACGAGCGCGGCAGCTATCACGAAGCCTCGGCGAAAGACGCGTGGGAAAAGACCAAGTCGTTTTTTGCTCAACACTTAAAATAACAGGGGCACTGAGAAGCCATTTAGGGGGAGGGAAGACAATCGCTTTCCTCTCCCTTTTTATTTCAAAAGCGTAAATACTCCGTCCATGGCGCGCCGGGCCAAAAAAGAAGCCGTTACGTTGGGACTCATCCAGATGAGCGCGGGCGACAATCCCGGAGATAATTTCGCCAAAACGATGGAACGGATCGCCGCAGCTGCTAGCCAAGGCGCACAGATCGTATGCCTTCAAGAGCTTTTCCGGTCGCGCTACTTTTGCCAGAGCGAAAACCACCGCAACTTCAAGCTCGCCGAGCCTATCCCTGGACCCACCACCGACGCTTTGTGCGCGCTTGCAGCGGCGCGACAGATCGTGATCGTCGCTTCGGTGTTTGAAAGAAGGTCGGCGGGAATCTATCACAACACCGCCGTGATTATCGACGCGGATGGCTCGATCGCAGGCATCTACCGAAAGATGCACATCCCGGATGATCCGCTCTACTACGAAAAGTTTTATTTTACCCCGGGCGATCTCGGCTTTCCGAGCTTTCAGACGCGTTACGCAAAACTCGGCGCGCTTGTCTGTTGGGATCAGTGGTTTCCCGAAGGCGCGCGCTCGGCGGCGCTGTCGGGGGCGCAAATCCTCGTTTATCCGACGGCGATTGGCTGGATTCCCAACGAGCCGAAGGTGGTCGCCGGTCAACAGCGCGATGCATGGGAGCTGATTCAACGTTCGCATGCGGTCGCGAACGGAGTCTTCGTCGCATCGGTCAATCGGGTGGGCCGCGAAGGGCGGATCAAGTTTTGGGGCAATTCGTTCGTCGCCGGACCGTTCGGCGAGATCATCGCGCATGCCGGCGGGGACAGGGAAGAAATTTTGTTGGCAAGCTGCGATCTAGCCAAGACTGAAGAAATCCGCCAGAGCTGGCCATTCCTGCGCGACCGTCGCATCGATGCTTACGGGCCATTGCTGTCTCGGTCTTTAGAGGACGCCAAACGTCGTTGAGCGGCAGATCTCCGATCACTCTAGATGACCAACGGCCTACGCCGCGCTCGCTCGGCTATTCGATGCCGGCGGAATGGTCCGCGCACAGCGCGACTTGGCTTTCATGGCCGCACAATCTGGAGACCTGGCCGACAAAGCTCGACTCGGTCCGAGAGGTCTGGATCCAGATGATCACACTGCTGGCGCCGCATGAGCGCGTTTATCTTCTCGTCAATGACGAACGTTCGGCGGACGAGGTCCGGGCGCGCCTGGAGAGAGCGCGCGCCGCGACAGAAAACGTGACGCTTCTCAAAATTCCAACGATCGATGTCTGGATGCGCGATTACGGACCGACGTTCGTGACCCGAAGCGCGCCGGAAAATCCGCTTGCCTTCAATGACTGGATCTTCAACGGCTGGGGCGGCAAGTATCTTTCCTATGAGCTGGACGAGCGTGTCGCGCGCGAGCTCGAAGCACTGCTTCAGGTGCCCGTGTTTCGCCATGATATCGTGCTGGAAGGCGGCTCGATCGAAGTTAACGGCGAGGGCACCTGCTTGACCACCGAGCAATGTCTTTTGAACCGCAACCGCAATCCGCAGTTGACTCGAGCTCAACTCGAGGACTTTCTCAAAGACTCGCTAGGAGTCAGTCACGTGATCTGGCTCGGTGAAGGAATCGTCGGCGACGACACCGACGGCCATATCGACGACATCGCCCGTTTCGTCAATCGGACCACCGTGACGTGTATCGTCGAGGCAAATTCGCGAGATGAAAATTATCGCCTCCTCGAAGACAATTGCGAGCGCCTGCAAAATGCGGTGGACCAAAATGGCGCCAAGCTCTCGGTGGTGAAGCTCCCCTGTCCCGATCCTGTGTACGACGCCGGCGTCCGCTTGCCCGCGAGTTATGCCAACTTCTATATCGCCAACGAGATCGTGCTCGTGCCGATTTTCGATGATGCGCACGACCTCGAGGCTCTCGGTCTTTTACAGGAGTTGTTCCCGAAGAGAAAAGTGCATGGCCTGCGCTGCAATGATGTCGTCGCCGGATTGGGCGCGATCCATTGCGTGACGCAGCAGCAACCGCAGACGTCTCGATGAGATCTCGCGCCAAAGAAGCAAGCGTGATCCTCGGATCTCTTCGGTAAGGCCCTTGACAATTTTCGGCACTCTCCTATCCTAAGCCGTGTTATGGGTCGGGTTATCCAGCTCAACGAATTGCATCAGGCGCGGCGACGCCGTTCGGAAAAGGTGAGCATGGAGCAATGTGTGGAATTGCTGGAGTGGAATTTGAAAAAGAGCGTCGATGACTATTTCGCGGCGCCGCGCGAAGAACGCTCCATGCGCGCGACGCAAATCCGTAAGCTCAGTGAAATCCTCGAGTACGCTGTCAGGCTCCTCTGATTGGGCGACGGTTCATTGTGGAACTGTCCACCTTCCTGCTGTTTTTTTTCCTCGTCATTCTTACGCTGGGTTTTTTCGGCTGGCTGATTATTAGCCGGCTCAAAAATCTTTTCGAGCAGAGCCGCGATCAACAATCGATGCTGCTGATGCAGCAGCAAATTGGCGAGCTGCGCGCGCAATTGAGCAATACCCTCGATCACGGCGCCCAGTCGATTCAGCAACAGCTGGGGCAAATGATCGGGCACGTGAACGAGCGCTTGCGGGAAAACGCCGAGGTGTTGAACAGGGCACAGCAAAGTTTAGGCGAAAGATTGGACAATGCCGCGCGCGTCGTCGGTCATGTGCAACGCAGCTTGGGCGGACTCGAGGAAGCCAACCGAAAAATTTACGAAGTCGGCAAGGATATCGCCTCGCTCCACGAAATCCTCCGAGCGCCGAAGCTCCGCGGCGGGCTCGGTGAGTTTTTTCTCGAGGACCTGCTCGGACAGATTTTGCCGCCCGACCATTTTGCGACACAACACTGCTTTCGCACCGGCGACAAGGTCGATGCGGTGGTCAAGCTCGGCGCGTCGCTCGTGCCGGTCGATGCCAAATTTCCCCTGGAAAACTTCAAACGAATGATGCAGGCCGCGAGTGACGAGGAAAAAACCCGGGCAAAAAAACAGTTCATTGCCGATGTCAAAAAACACATCGATGCGATCGCGTCAAAGTACATCTTGCCCGACGAAGGCACCTACGATTTCGCCTTGATGTATATAGCGGCGGAAAATGTCTACTACGAGACCATCATCCGAGACGAGGGGCCGGCGGAGAAAAGCCTCTGCCAATACGCGATGGCGCAACGCGTTATTCCGGTCTCGCCGAATAGTTTTTACGCTTATCTTCAGGCCATCGTCCTTGGTTTGAAAGGCCTGAAAATTGAAGATCGCGCCAAGGAAATCATTCAGTATCTCGGCCGGCTACAAGGTGACTTCACGAGATTTCGCGACGAGTTTGCCGTTCTCGGTAAGCACGTCGGACACGCTCAGGCGAGTTATCTCGCCGCTGACCGGCGGCTCGAGCAGTTCGGCCAGAAATTCCTCGTGGCCGACGGCGACCAGCGAGAGCTCTTCGATTCCGATGGTGTGCCCGAACGGAACAAGAGTTGAGTGCGGCCGAGGGGAGTAACGTGCGCCTGAGTTTGTTTTCCCGCCTGACGATCGGCTATCTCGTGATCTTTTTGGTGGTCGCAATGGCGAGCGCGTCGGCGGTTCTCGAGCTGCGCTATTTCCGCGATCTCACGGAGTCGATTCTCAACATCGACAACCGCATGCTTGACCACGAGAAAATGCTCGCTGACTTGGTTTTGGCGCAAAGTCGAGCCGAACAGAAATTTATCATCACCCGCGACGAAACCTGGTACCAGCAATTCGTCCGGCTTAAATCTGAATTCGACTCCGGCTTGCAGAGCGCTCTGGCTTTAAACGACCCGGCCGCAGCCTCGATCCTCAAGGCCATTCAGCGCGATTTCGAGCGCTATCAGCAGTTGGTGCAGGACGAAGCGCATCTGGTGCACGCCAATAAGCGTTACGCGCAAGCGCAATACAAGTCGGACAAAGACGCTCTTGTCGACGCGCTGCTTTCGGCATGTGAAAAGCTCAGGCAGAATCAGCAGCGAGTGACGCACGCGAAAGTCGCCGATCTCGCCGCCGCTGCCGATCAAGCCGGTGAAACAGCGGTTATCATTGCGGCGAGCTGCCTTCTGGCCATCATCACGATGTCATTGCTGATCACGAAAAGCATCACTCGGCCGATCGAGCTGTTGAAGACGAGGACGCGGGATATCGCGCAGGGGAACTTCGCCGGCACGGTGCCGGTCCGTGCGCCGCCGGAGATCACTGAGCTGGCTCTGGCGATCGACCGGATGTCTGAAAAGCTACATGAGCTCGATCGCCTAAAGGCAGACTTCTTTGCTTCGATGTCGCACGAGCTACGCACGCCCTTGACGTCGATCAAAGAGGGCACCGGATTGTTACTCGACGGCGTCGGCGGCGAGACTTCGGAAAAGCAACGCAAGCTGCTCAGCATCTTGGCGGAGGAAAGCAATCGCCTTATTAGCGTGGTCAATTCGCTGCTGGATCTTTCCAAGCTCGAAGCGGGTATGATGGGTTATGATTTCGAAGTCACCGGCATTGATTCTTTGATCAAGCGCGCGGTCGCGGAAATCACGCCACTGCTCGAGGCCAAGCAGATCCGGCTCGAAAGCGCCGTCGGCCCGTCACTCCCGCAAGTGCGGCTCGATCCCGAACGCATTTTGCAAGTCTTGCGGAATCTGCTGGGTAATGCGGTCAAATTCACGGCAAGGGGCGGGCAGGTAAGGATTGCGACTAAGGCGGTGAATGGAAAACTGGAAGTTTCTGTGA
>JBIOXP010000591.1:0-8145 GCA_044869705.1 Binatia bacterium
ATCATGCGCCTGCAGGCTTGTTATTGCGCGCGAAATCCCGATGAGAAAGTTTCATTGCTCCGCTCAAGCTTGAACAAGGCGAGGCAGCAGAATGCGAAACTGTGGGAGCTGCGATCTGCGACGAACCTCGCCGAGGTCTGGCTCGATCGTGACGATCAAAGAATGGCACGTGAGGTCCTCGCCCCCGTCGTCGCCTGGTTCACCGAGGGACTCGACGCCCCCGACCTCGTTGCCGCACGAGCGTTACTGGCGCGAGCGGGCGCTCCGGAAATTTCAATCGGTGGTTTCACCGGCAATATTAACTTGCATTTCAACGGAGACCTGGCACGTCCCCAAACCGTCGCTACGCGGCAAGATATGGCGTAGACGCTTTCGGCAAAGGCGCTTTAGCAAGGTTTCGAGCGCTAAAAGACCAATTTTCGATTCCGTTAACGGCCTCGCCGTTATTGTCGGGAATGTGCAGGCAGAATGGAGCCGAGCGGCATGAAATTCACGCGCCGTCAAATCCTCGATCTAACGGCAGGTGCATTCCTGCTTCCCGGGTCTTTGCCGGCGTGGGCGCAAACATACCCCGCGCGCACCGTTCTGCTCAGCGTCGGATTCGCCGCCGGTGGCGGGACGGACCTTGTGGGGCGGCTTGTGGCGGAATGGTTGTCGCGGCGGCTCGGTCAGCAGTTCCTCGTCGAAAACACCACGGGAATGGGAGGTAACCTCAGTATCGAAAAGGTATCCAGGTCTCCGGCCGACGGCTACACATTATTGTTTGCCACCCCGGCCACCACTATCGGTGCGTCCCTTTACAGAAAGCTCCCGTTCAATTTCCGGCGCGATTTCGTTCCGGTGGCAATGGTCATGCGTTTCCCGAACGTGATGGTGATATCCCCTTCACTTCCGGTGCAATCGGTAAAAGAATTTATCGACTACGCGAAAGCTTCGCCGGGCAAGCTCTCTTATGCATCGTCGGGCCCCGGAACGTCGTTGCATCTTTCAGCCGCAATGTTCTGCCAGGCGGCGAACATCGAGATGACCCATGTTCCTTATCGCGGGTCGCATGCTGCCTACCCGGACCTGATAGCCGGCCGGGTCCATGTCATGTTCGACAACATCACGATTGCAATGACGATGGCACGCTCTGGCAAAGTGCGGGCCCTGGGTGTCACCTCCGCGACGCGCTGGGAGCCGACGCCTGAGTTCCCGGCAATTGCCGAAACCGTTCCAGGCTATGAAGCCATGGTTTGGTACGGCATCGTTGCACCCAAAGGGACACCGTCAGATGTCGTGCTCACGCTCAACAAAGCTGTAACAGAAGCACTCAACGATCCGCAATTTGTGGCCCGCCTAGCGGAGACCGGCGGCTTACCTGTCTCCATGACCCCGCAGCAATTCGATAAATTCATCGACGAAGACATCGAGAGGTGGCGGAAGGTCGTTGATTTCGCGAAAGCCTGGATTGACTGAGTGTCATAATTCATAGCCGTCCGAACGGTACCGCCTCGCGAACCGTCAAAATTGCCCAACTGGGTCTTGTCGATGGAACTTCGACTTGGCTAATGTTCCTAAGCAACACCCCCTAGGCCCGGGGCAACACAGGAGGAAGCTATGGGAGTCACGGTCACAACAGCGGATTTCCGTATTAAGGGGAAGAAGCTGTCGAGAGATGCGCTAACCAAAATTGCGCAAATCTTGGGTATTGAGAGAAGCAACATGCTTCCAACCGGCGACAAATACAAATATGTGTTGATGCTGGAAGCCGAAACCAAAGTCCCACGAGGGCGAAAGACCGCATCGAGAAAAAAACGACTATAAATTTCGGCCTTTGACGACGAACGAATTCGACGAGCAATGCGGAGCGCCGGGCAAGAAAACCTCCGCGCTACGACGAATTCCTGCCTTCTCTACAATCCGGTACGTTAAGACAGCGGGACTCGAAGGGTTCGCCTGCGTATTTGAACTATCGGACGAAGCGGCGCCTATTGTATTGGAATCGGCATCCGGCCGCGCAATGACGTTGGCGCCGGGCGACTTTTTTCTTGCTACGCCGGGTCATCGGGAGTCGACGCGATGGGTGGTTGGTTCGGTTCCTTCCGGCGGTCTCGTTCCCGGCAACAATTATTGGGTGCTCGCTGACTCCGGCGTGATCGGCGAGCTCATCGGCGACTCGCCTCTCCAAAAGAGCCATCTGGGACAGGTTAAATATCATGGCGCCGTCGTTAATGACGAGGGTGAGGTTCTGAGTCTTCAGCAATTCGCCGCGAACGTGTCTGGTGCGGCGGTTGACCAGGGCGCGCCAGTTTTCCTTGTTGTCGGTACTTCCGCTGAAGTCGGCAAGACGACTGCGGGGATCGCCATATTGCGAGCTTTGCGACACAACGGACACACGGTAACGGCATTGAAAGCAACCGGCACATCGTCGTTGACGGAGATATTGAGGTATCAGGATTTCGGCGCCGCGCAGGTCTTCGACTGTGTCGATTTTGGATTGCCAACCACCTACCCTTCTGGCCGGGAGGGCATCGACGCGCTGTTCACCCGCGCGCTCGACACTATCCTGTCAATCACCTCTGACACCATAATGGTCGAATGCGGTGGCGACATTCTTGGCGGCAACGTGCCGGTCTTTCTCGAATGCCTCAAGCGCAGACGAGCAGAGGTCAAGGTCATTCTTGCGGCAGCCGACGCGCTCGGTGCGCTTGGAGCGAAGCAGGTACTCGAGGGGATGGGCTTCTCCGTCAGCCTGATTACCGGTCCATGCACCGACACGCCCACATTGAGGCAACGGACCGAGGCATTGTGTGAAATTCCTGCCCTCAATTTGGCTCGAGGAGGCAGTCAAAATATTCTTGATGAGGTTTGAGTTTTCGGTCCGCGGAATGCCGGCACCAGCTAAACCTTGCGCATTCCCAGATTGTTATCATTGGGCACCAGACGCCAATCTGGAATTGGCTTCCCGGGTACAAACTTGCCCAAATTGTGAGGATCGCCAGTGGCCGACACGGCCATGAGAATTGCATTGGACTCCGCGGTCGGAATCCAACTGAACGGTCCGACCTTTGTCCCCTTTGATCGGGCTGGTACGTCGGGGGCAGCTAGTTGGGGAGTGTTCATTTTTTTCCAGTCATCAGGATAGACCAGCGCGGACCCGGGATTGGCCTGGAAGGCGTCGACCCTCACCGATTGCGCGAGCGAGCGGCCTCTGTTCTTGATTTTTACGTAGGCGAAGTTCGGAGTGTTGGGTATCGGCACTTGATGGCCTTCTTTACCGTCCGCATGGTTCCTGTTCCAAATTGCCGGACATTTCGCGTAGTCGAGTTTGTAGCCGTATGCGCCCTTGCGCCCATCGTCGATGTAAACGTCGACATCCGGCGGCTTGCCCTTAAACAAGCCTTGTTTTTCGAAAGCCCAGCGAAGAACTTTTGCGTAGGCGCCGCCGCTCTGTCTTTTGCTCGTCCAGTCTCCCGAGTCGGCGGCAATGAGACTGCATAACCAATCGGTAACCTCGTGTGGAGTGGTGGCAGGCGTCAGTGTCTGGATTGCGCGCAAGATCAGGTAAATCGCGTACCGGGCCGCAAACCAGCGCATGTCAGGCTGCGCATCGCTGCCGCCGATTGCCTTATAGAAACGGAAATGCGTTGAGGAGAGAATTTGCTCGCGCTCTAATTGTTCGAAGTTATTTTTGTCTTTTTTGCCGCCCCATCCCCATCCCTTTGCTGCTTTCCGGTCATGCCGACGGCCAATCCTGGAAAAAACCCAGGGAAATGTTTGGCCTTTATCTTCGGCGTTGGAATCCGGATCGTTGAGGATAGCGGCGAAGCTATCACCCGCGCTGTGGGCGAAATTAAACTTGGCTGAATTTATGTGATTCAGCAGGGTCGCGTGACCACCAAGCTCGTGCAGCACAACACGCCAGTCACTCGCAAGACCAAGTGGATCAGCGTCCTCATTTTCATCCGCCACAGAGAAAATGACGTTGTCGACGAACGTGATGACGCTGCCATGGGGTCCCGCGTGGCTTTCCGAGTTAGTTTGGGCTCCGACCTTAAAGGGATCGCCGCCGCTACTATCGGGTATGCCGCGCGGATCGACTTTGATGGGAAATTTTTGATTTGGAAAATAAGTATCGCGGTCGAAGCCTAGATCTTTCAGCAATCCGAAAAACCGATCGCAGTTGAAGTACGCGTTGACAGCCGCAAATTCATTTGTGCGCGCGTCAAAATCGAACGGGGCATTTGAGTTCTCGGTTGGCACCGTGTTGCGCGGGCTGTCAAAGTCAGAAATGCGGACATTTTTTCCAACGAGCTTCTGCGGATGTGTATCCTCGAGATTTGGAAGAGGCCTTAGCACGCGAAGGGGGTTCAACTCGGCATTGGTGGCACTCGGCGGTGGCCCGCCATTGGTGGTCATCGGATCTGCCAGAAACACCATGCCGCTCACGCCGGCGGCTAATTCCTCAAGGTAAAGAACCGAAAGCGACCTGACCTCGACCAGTGCCACCCAGTGGGTCGGCGAACAACGTTTGCGCTTTATATCGAAATAAATGGCCAAAACGACGTTATAGCTCCCGTCCACAACATCGCTGGGGACAGGCGGCAATGGCATTCTGGAAAAACGTTTTTTTGCGTCATAGCGGTAGATCATAAAACCTTGGTGACGGATGCGCAGGGATGCAGCGTCGAACTGTGAGGACTTTTTGGTTATGCCGAGTTGCCCAGCCAGAGTTTGCTCATTTACCGATTTGGACCGCATCACGGCGACCGCATTCGGCGGAATCCAACGCGCAATTTCGTCGTGTCGGCTCGTGTGGGATGAAATGACCTCGAACGAATCCGCCAGATGTTTAAGATGGACAGATGTCCCCGCCTGCCAGACCGGCAATCCCAGGCATGTCTGCTGAAATGTGATGGTAGTCATATCAAACTGCCGCTTCTCGCTAAGCAAGCGATCCTCGACGCCCACATTGGTTGGCTCAGTCTGCGGCCGAAGATGGAGGCATTCCAATTCCTTCGGACCTAGTCCCAACCGCTCACCATGCACGCGTAGGTAACTTTGCGCAGCGTCAAACGCATTTGCTGCTTTAACCGCGAATGGTTTATCGGCGTGCATAATATGACGCACCATCGACTGTTGATCGCGGACGATGTGAGCACTCGTTGGCTCGTGGAATTCAATCGTTCTTGAAGGTGCCTTAGCCCGGGTCCGACTCCTCCCTCGTTTCGATGTCCTCTTACGGCGCGTCGTACGCGTTGCCCGTTTCGACTTCTTCTTGTGTGCTGATGCGCGCCGCTTTCGTTTGGCCATGGGCATCTCCCGACGATGAACGAATATTGAGATGACTGAGTCCAAAAAGTCGTAGAGCGATAAACAGAGTTTCCTAGTCGCGCCGCATCCGGCTTATTGCTTGGAATTCCACGATTGTGCCGCGGACGACTGTTGACGATACTATCATTCCAAGCTTTCGAGAAAAGGATCGTTTGGTGACAAAGACTTGCGCATTTGTCGGGCCGACAAGGCTCTCAAGAATTCCCCGGCACGTGCATGTTTTTGCGCCCGCGGCACTGGGTTCGGTATTTCGAGCTATAGATGAAGGCTATAGGTTGATTTGCCTGATCGACGGATATTTCGGCAACACACCGTCGGTGTGGCACAAGGAAATCCTCTTCGCTCTGAAGTGCGGAGTGACCGTTTGTGGCTCGTCCAGTATCGGAGCGCTACGAGCAGCCGAACTGCATTCCTTCGGCATGGTGGGATTCGGCCGGGTATACCGCGCGTTCCGCCGCGGTGTTTTGCAGGATGATGATGAAGTTTGTGTGCTCCATGCGGTCCCGGAATTGGACTTCGAACCGCTTTCGGAAGCAATGGTGAACATCCGCTATTCGCTGAAGATGATGCGGCGGCGCAGGCTCATCAGCAGAGATGCTGAATTCCGTATCACTTCGCGTTTGAAAGAGCGTCATTTTTCAAAACGGGTTCTGGCGGCCATAAGCGATGCATTCGAAGGGGAATTCGGCCAGCAAGGGGCCGCCAAGTTTGCTCTCTACGAGAAGTCCAAAATCGATATCAAAGCCCTGGATGCGGATTTGATGCTCAAGGCTGTCTTATCTTCGCCCGCCGCCTCCGCGAACAATGACTGGGAATTCCCGGTAACATCTCACTGGCTGCAGCAATTTGTGGCTCAGGACGCCGATATTCCTCCGATTTGCAGATGGCATCCAGCGCGCGACAAGAGGCGATCGATCGGAACACAGGCGCGCAGATGATCGCGGAGGCAAAGAGACAGTCCGGGAAAGCAGGCGGCATAGACCTGGGTGGCACGGTTCGCGAGATCGCCGCCGAGGTAACTTTTGCAAGGATAAAACCGATTCTGCCGAATTTCGGAATCACGCGCCTTGCTAACATCACCGGGCTCGACACGATCGGGATTCCGGTCTGGACGGTCGTTCGACCTCTAGGCCGCTCCCTTTCGGTATCGCAGGGCAAAGGGGTGACGCACGAACTGGCCGTCGTGTCCGGCATCATGGAAAGCATCGAAGTTTTCCATGCCGAGCAACGGCGGCCGACTCCAACCGTGCGGGATCTTTTCGAATGCAATCGCGATCCCTCTTTCATCTCCCCGCACAGGCTTCCAATTCGCTCGGACGCCGCCGCATCGGAGAGCGCGCAAATAGAATGGTTGCGAGGTGAGGACCTCTTTGGCGGCACGGAAAAATGGGTTCCCGCCGAGCTTTTCGATCTGGATTTTACCGAGCAGAGAGAACAACCGGTTTTTTTATCGTCATCGAATGGCCTCGCCTCCGGAAATACCCGAACCGAAGCGATAGTTCATGGACTCTGTGAAGTTATCGAGCGCGATCAAGTCTCGTTCTGGTCTGTCGAGCAGGATGTCCAGCAAAATCCAAAGCGCCGCGTGATCGTCCAATCTATCAAGGATCCGATCTGCCGGTCGCTCGTTGAGAAGTGCGAAGCGGCCGGTCTGGACATTTTTATCTGGCAAATAACGATCAATATCGATGTACCCGTTTTCATGTGCACGATCGTGGATCGGCGAAATAATACGCCGTATCCGCAGCAGTCGACCGGATCGGGTTGTCATCCGGTCGCGACGATTGCGCTTGCACGCGCCATTACCGAAGCGGCCCAGAGCCGCGTGACCCACATCTCCGGCTTGCGCGAAGATCTCACTTGGTCACGCTATCGGACCGAATTCCTGTCCGACGCGGAAAACGCCAAGATCGAGCTGGCGAGAATGTCGAGTCAGCCCGAAACGATAGACTTGAGCGCGCTATCTGCGGTTTGCCGCGACGTGCCGGTTGATATGCAATCCCTGTTGAAAGACATCCTGAAACGGCTGGCCCAAACGGGCCTGCAAAACGCAATTGTCGTGGACCTGGCTGATAATGATATCTTCTCGGTTGTTTTTGTTTGCGTTCCAGGACTTGAGTACAAATCGTCAAAAGCGCGCGCGCTTTATACTCCTGGCTCCAGAATGCGCGATTTTACCTCTCAATGTGATCTTCCTCACATAGGGCTGGCCACAAAATAGCGAAAAACTATAAAACATCGACGTCACGCCAGAAATTCTGGGGCCTCATGGAAAGTCTCAAGCCGGTGGATCGACTGGAGGTGCAAATCCTGGTCGATAACTCTACCGACGGTCTGTCGACTGTCCCCGCTCACATTGAATCGGACTTTTCCTATTTGCGGCGGAAGGGGATGCGCATCCTTTCGGGAAAGTGCATCTGTTGTGCCAGTCACGGGCTTTCCTGCTTGATCACTGCGCATCGCGGAAACACCAGCCATACGGTCTTGTTCGACACCGGGCCGGAGGCCGATACGTTTGAGCGAAACACTTACCGGCTTGGGTTGGATCTCCGTGTCGTGGAAAGCGCCGTCCTTTCGCATGGGCACTGGGATCATGCGGGGGGAATGCTGCGCGCAATCGACATGATCCGCGCTGAAGGAAACAACCGCGACCTGCCTTTTTACGCTCATCCAGGCATGTTCCGTCGCAGAGGACGTCAATTGCCGGACGGCGAAATCATGCCGATGGAGGACGTGCCAAGTATCAAAGAGCTCACCGATCACGGCGCGCGCGTCGTGAGCACACGCGAGCCGCAGGTGTTTCTTGGCGACATGTATTACTTAAGTGGA
>JBIOXP010000592.1:0-4772 GCA_044869705.1 Binatia bacterium
GCGGGATAAAGCGACCGCTCAGGAAAAACTAACAGGCGAGACGAGCGAGAGCAGCAAGGACTGAAGGATAATTAGCTCCGGTCTCTACTAAGCCCCAATGGTCGATCCTCTCATTTAGCAATGATCAAAACCGGTGTGACGTGCAAAACAGTTCCGGCTGCGGAAGATTAGGCTGGCTTCTTGGGATCGTCTGAAATCTTGCAATCGTCGGTACAACGGCCCTGTTGCTGCAATGCAATGCACTCATTGCACAATGGGAAGTCCGGGCGGTAATTCTGCAATGCAATGAAGTCAAATTCGCGCGGCCATTGAGAGCAGCTTCGACAGAAATGCCATGTCTCTGAATTGAGATGCCTACGAAATTCCATTACTGACAAGAGATTCGGGGAGTGATGTTAAGACAAATACTGCGGGAAGTGATTTCAGTCAAGGAATTTTGTCGCCGTGTCCAGTGATTTTTGAGCGCAAATCAAGGCCGGATTCAATCAGCTCGATACAGCGAGTAAGTCCCCATGCTTCCGCGTCGTTCTGCGATCGGAAACTTTCGTATGGGCCGAAGAGCCGATGCTTTTTCTCGTCAGCATCATGCCACGTCACCGTCATGCGAACAGCCCATTGCTGATTACTCTGCGTTGCAAACGCCTCGATGTTGTAACCATTGTGTTCAAGAATCATGGGCGGTCAGATTGGTCGCTTTTGGCCGATATTGCAAGAGCGAAGTTTTGGTAAAAAGCACGGCATTTTGGTAGCAGATTGGTATTCGACAAGCCGCAAAAGTGAGAAGCAGATCCGCCACGGGTTGGAACCGCTGCTTCCATCAGGTCGGATTCAATATTGGTGTCGGTCGACAGCCTAGGGAGATTTCATTTGCTCGCGGGGACTGGCACCCGGTCCTGACTCTTTCTCTGCTTCGGCCGGTTTCTCAAAACACCATCGACTGATGCCTTACCGGAGCCGCAGACGAACAGCATCAGGGCGCCCGCCAATAACATGATCGGAAGCCGCGCATCCATCCAGCCTCTTATAGGTACTAGAACGTAGAAGCTCACCACCAAAAATTCACCTGTATAAAGTAGTCCTAGCCAGCGTCCTCCTAAACCGACTATAAGCAAAAACCCGCCAACCAGCTCCAGCGCGGTGACGTAGGCGCCCATCACCGTCGGAAAGGGAATTTGATTTTTGACCATAGTCGCACTGACTCTCTGAAGACCAGAAATCAGTTTCTCGTATCCGGTAATAATCAGAACAAACCCCATGATCACGCGCACAACGGCAATGCCCCAACCTGAGTCGAAACGTGCCAAACTCTTCACGTTTGCCGTTATCTCCTGATTAAAATAGATACACTGAACGAAGACTGTTTTCTCGAAAAGCGGTCGGAGTCGTTCCCTATCGCTTTTTAAAAAAAGGATCATGATTGGAGCGTCGCGGCCCCATTCCGTTATTGCCGCATGTTTTTAGCGGTGGTTCGACTTGGCTCACCACAGGCGAAACTTCGGACTGACCTCCGATTACACATTCGGGCGTGACCAGCTGGGAGTGTGCCGGTTTTTTTTGTCTCCTGTAGGCGTGCGCTATGCTCATGAATCACTTCGTGCCTCTAACAGAACAAAGAGAACGATGAAGGCGCCCGGAACGGCACATGCGAGATGGTCTGATCGTTTTGATCGCAAGACATTCGGTCGACGATTTTGTGCCGTTGCACTTCCAAGAGATCCACTCGGACAACCAGGCCACTTCAGCGGGGTCGTCTGTCCACGAAATCGGCTCCGAGTTATTATTCACGACGACCCAGGTATTTAGATGATTGACGTACGCCAATGCCGGCATAGGGCTGAGCCATGTGTCCACTGAATTTTCCTCTTGACGAGTTCAATGGCAAGAAAAAAGCCAGATTGGAATACGTGCAAGTCAGCGAAAAATTTGCGAGTCAGTGCACAAGAATCGCTAGCCTGTGGCTTTCTTGAAGCAGGTTTCCCGCATTGCCTCATAGAAAGTCGCCTGGGATCGCACTTAGTATTCGAGATCTACGGCGATTGTAGATGAGACATAAAACGCCTGAAATGGATGGTTGGATTTGCCGGCCGCCCGGCCGACATCTCACGTTCAATACGCAGGGAGTAATCCGTTTTGGTGACCGCCGGCGCTGCTTTGCGCAAGCCGTAATTACGTCCGGTTGCGTTCCATTAGAATGCAGGGGACAGCAACCGAGCCTCGATGCACATTTATCTGCTTTAGTGCATGGAACCCGAAACGTTCGTAAAAACCGACCGCATTAAGTGTTGCCTCCAACCGGATCACAACCACGTGCCTAGGGCCCGCGATTTCAAGCGCGTGATGTAAAAGAGCTTTACCCACGCCTCGTTTCGCTGAAGTTGGATCGACGTATACTGCGCGAATCGTTCCTTCGGCAGCTTCACCGAAGCCGACGACTGTCGAGTCGTGTTCGGCTACGAAAATCTCCCCTCGTTTTATCGCCGGCAGGTATCCATGCGGACTGCGGTTTACTAACCACCCGTGAATGACTTCGGCGGTATAATGGCCGCTGCATAAACCGCGCACCGATTTCGTATGAAGTTCATGAAGGCGTGCGGCATCTGCTTCCGTGGCTTGCCGGATCGTGACACTTGATTGGTGCATCAGGCTCTTGCCTGTGAGCGGCCGAGCCATTCGTCGAGACCGATGCGGCCAAGGCGCGCTTCGCCCAACGGCACGAGCGAGCGCTCCTCGACCGGCCCGCCGAAATATCGCGCCTCGGGATCGCGCACGACCGCACGCGGGTCGCCGATCGCCTTCAAATAGCGGGCGACAATTTCGTTGAACGGTGCTCGTTCCGGGCCGGCGATCTCGACGATGCCGTTTCGCGGCGACGCGAGCGCCACATCGGCAACGATGGCGGCAACATCGTCGGCCGCGATCGGCTGGAACAAGCCGGGGGAAATCCTGACTATGTTTTCATCCGTACTTGAAGCGGCAATGGCGCCGAGGAACTCCATGAACTGGGTCGAGCGGATAATGGTGTAGGGAATGCCGGAGGTTTCGATGAGTTTTTCTTGGGCGACTTTGGCGCGGAAATAGCCGTTCTCGGGCGTGCGGTCGGTTCCGACGATGGAGAGTGCGACATGATGCCGGACACCGGCTGCGGCATCGGCCGCGAGAAGGTTGCGGCCGGAGGTCTGGAAGAATTCCAACACCGCCTGGTCTTCCCACGAAGGCGCGTTCGTCAAGTCGACGACAACCTGAGCGCCGGCGAGCGCTTGCGCCAACCCCTCACCCGTAATGGTGTTGACGCCTGAAGAGGGCGATGCGGCCACCGCTTCATGATCACTTTCACGAAGCTTGCTCACGAGTTTTGTTCCAATCAATCCGCTACCTCCTATGACCGTGATCTTCATGTGCGCTTCCCCTGTAGCCGTCCGCAGTCGGACGGTTATTTAACGTCACTTCGGATTCGCGATACGTTTTAAGGTCGAACCGTGTGAGGAACGATGCCAATGTTTATTGAACCATAACAGATTTTTCTTTCTAGTGTTTCCAGTGCGTCCGTCGACTGTAATTCGCAGCACGCGGCAACACGGTCATTTGACTGGCACGAGCGCCGGAGCGCCCTTGTCCTTGATCAAAAACACCAGGAATTTTGCTCGCTCGGTTTTGCTTGCGTTTCGGTCAACGATATGAAGATCGTCTGGGCCTTCATAGAAAGTCTGCCCGGGTGTCAGTGTTACCTGTTTTCCACCTTTTACCTGCATCACAACCGAGCCCTCCAGCACGTAAACCATCGCATGGGCATTGTGTCGGTGGATGGGGCTCGACCCGCCGGGCGCATGCTCTACTGTGATCATCAGCATTTCCTTGCCGGGATTCTCGGCAAGATCTTTAGACATGAGGGATGTGACCTTAGCCTCCTGAGCCGATAGCGTGCCGGCTACGAGAGATAACAGAATCACCAATAATATTTTCTTCTTCAGCATAAGTGACCTCTCGTAAAATATTGGGTAAGGCACGGATTGCCCGGTCGGACAGCGAACTTGCCGGCTTCTGCCTCTACCCGGACTCGTATCGTGGTAGTATTCCTGTGTCAATCGGGATTACACCTGGCGCCGCAGGAAGAGAATTTCAGCCCGCCTCGGAGAACGCACTGGAGAGCCGAACCATTTCGGTCAGCTGTGATTGACGGTGCCGCAGCTGTTGTGTTTTTCCTACTGCTCTCCCTTAAACCGGCAGGATAAAGCGCCTTGTCAGCTATTTAAACGTGTTTTACCGAGTTGTTTAAGGAGCTTATCTCCTGCCTGTAAATGGCCTACGATCTGCTTTCGTTATGCATTATGGCAGACGACAAAGAAAAGCTGTCTTTGGATGCGGCCACTAAACACATCCTGGAAGAGTGTCGAATGGTGCTCCCCGGAATCCAGGCTCTGTTTGGCTTTCAGCTCATTGCGGTTTTCAACCAGGGATTCGCCGAAAAATTATCGACGATGGAACAGCAGCTTCATTTGCTTTCGATCCTTCTGACAGTCTCTGCCGTTGCGCTCGTGATGACGCCAGCCGCGCTTCACCGCCGGATCGATCCGATGGCCGTTACCCGTCGCTTCATCGAATCGAGCACGACGTTATTGCTCTTGAGTATGTTTCCTCTGGGTATAAGCATTTGCCTGGAAATTTATCTCATTGCGCACGTTATCACCGAAAGCATCGTGCTCAGTGTAATTATAGCTGCAGGACTTTTGCTTCTATTTTTTTCGCTTTGGATTTTACTGCCGTATCTGAAGAAG
>JBIOXP010000593.1:0-9138 GCA_044869705.1 Binatia bacterium
ACACCAATGGCAGTCCAGCTCAACGGATAAGTGAAGAAGAATAGGTTAAGGGCGAACGAGAGCACGAACGCGGCAATATAAATCGGCCGCAAATCGTTGTGCGTGAGAATCGGCTTGAACGCCATCGCTCCTTCCAATTCCCTGCGCGAGCGCTCGGCCGGAAACGAGATGATAGCCAGAATCATGGAAAGAAAGGCGAGCAAAGCCAGCACGTAGAAGAGGCCGTTGAGGCCGATGCGCGAAGCCAGAAAAGGACCAGTGAGCAAACCGACCATGAATGATGCGCCAATGGCGATCCCCGTGATTGTATATGCCTGGGTGCGGACGCTGGGCCGCGTCAAGTCAGCTAAGACCGCGAAGGCGACCGAGCCCACCGCCCCGGTTCCCTGCAGCGCGCGCGCAGCGATCAGGCTGTAGATATCGGTTGCGTGCGCGCATGCGATACTGCCCAATGTGAAAAGCGCGAGCCCCACAACCAGTACCGGTTTTCGTCCCCAGCGGTCACTGGCCCAGCCCAAAGGAATTTGAAATATGCACTGGGTGAGAGCGTAAATCCCGAACGCAAGGCCGGCGAGCGCGACAGAGGCACCGGGATAGCGCACCGCGTAGGCGCTAAAAATCGGCAGCATGAGAAAAATTCCCAGCAGCCGCAGGGCGGAAATCAGGCTGACGACGATAACCGGCGCGATTTCCTCGCGGTTAAAAGAGTAGGAGCGATCCATCGAGATGTCGCGTGGTCTCTGCCGTGATTGGAATGGATCGGTTCAATTTACACGGTTTCGGACAAATAAAAAGGGCTAAACTTATCGCGCTGCCGGTTCGGCGGATTTAGATCACGCGGGCGGAACGGTGACTTCGATCGCGGTTCGTTCCAAGGCGTATTTCAGACGGCGGCGAAACTCCCGAGCGATGCGATGCTGCATCGAAGGTTGGGTTTTCAAGCGGGCTTTGATCGTCACGGTGGTATCGGTGAAGTTCTCCACGCCGAAAATCTCGACCGGCTCCAACATCATGGGCGCGTATTCCGGATCTTGTTTCATGGCGTCCCCGACCTGGCGCATGACTGCCATCACTCGATCGGTATCGACGCGGTACGGTAACGTTACATCGACGACAGCGGCCGACCAGTCTTTGGTCGCATTCGCCAAAGTATTGATCGAGCCGTTGGGAAAAACGTGCACGAGACCGGCTTGGTCGCGCAGCACAACCGTACGAAACGTGATCGCCTCGACCAGACCGCCAGTGCCGTTGATGATGGCCGTATCGCCGACGCGGATTTGGTTTTCCAGCAGTAGAAAAAAACCGCTCACCAAATCGCGCACCAAATGCTGGGCGCCAAATCCGACCGCCAGCCCCGCTACGCCAGCCCCGGCGAGGATGGGGCCAATATTGAAGCCGATCTGGCTGAACGCCACCAGGACGACGACAAACCACAATAGACCGCACCCGATGGTCCAGAGCACTCCGGTGAGCGTTTTGATGCGTTTGCTTGCTGCTCCGGGAATGGTTTCGGTTTTTTGTGTCGCATGGATCAAAAGAATTTCCAGGCGGTTCAAGCCGGCGCGCAACAGCCGCGTGAGCACATAGGCGAGCACAATCAGCAGCGCGATCCGGATCAGTCCCTGCGCCGCATTGATACCGACATCCAAAAGCCTCGTGATGAATGACTCCCAAGCGTAGCCGGTCATGTGAAAGCCTCCTTCCCTCCGTCCTTGAATCGCAAAAAAACCCCGAAGATGCCAGCGGATAGAAAACTGATCCGCTCGGCATCAGGGGGAATTTGTGACACAAGGATCTCTTGGGCTAGATTCCCTCCATCGACACGGTACGGGAGCGTGCCATGCAGCAAACTATTTCGCGTATCTGCTTACTTCTCTTATTGACGGTCTGCGGGATTGAATCCGTTCGGGCGGGAACGGCGCCGGACAAGCTTAAATTTCCCTATTCGCCGATTTCCTGGAACAGCCTGCCGTGGTGGATGGCCAAGGATGCGGGCCATTTCGAAAAAAACGGCCTCGATGTCGAGTTATTTTACGAGGGGGCATCGTCGGCGATCGTGCAGGCGATGCTCGCGGGCGAGGCGAACTTCGCCGGTCTCGCCGGCCCTTCGGTCGTGAGTAATGTGGTGGGCGGCGGCGATGTCATTCAAATCGCTGCGGTTGTAAGGACGTTCACGATTCCCATGTACTCGCAACCGAATATCACCGAGGTGTCACAGCTGAAGGGGCAGAAGGTGGCGGTGAGCCGGTTTGGCTCGATCTCGCATATCGCCGCTCTCAATATCTTTCAAAAGGCCGGCGTGACCGGCGCGACGTTGATCCAGTCGGGCGGCACACCGGAATCCGCCGCCGCGCTCATGTCCGGCGCGGTGGCCGCGGCGATGGTGCCGCCGCCGCAGAGTTTGATGCTGCGCGAGAAGGGTTTTCGTGAGCTCGTCGGAGTCAAACAATTTCGTGAGTGGAAAATCCCCGTGGTGGAAAACGGCGTGGCCGCGCGCCGCTCTTTCGTCGAGAAAAATCCCAACGTCGCCAAGCGATTTATTCGCGCCGCCTTCGAAGGCATTCGCACGATCTATCAGAACAAGGAGCTGACGCTGAAAGTACTGGCCAAATATACAAAGACGAACGACGAGAAAATTCTTGACGAAAGTTACCGTTTCTCGGTGGACGCCTTAAGTAAGGATGGATTTATGCCGCCCGAAGCCTTCACGGCCCTGGTGGAACAAATGGTAAGCCAGAAATCCATTGACGAAGCGGTCGCGAAAAAACTCCCGATCACCGCCTACTTCGACAATCGCTTCGTCAATGACCTGGAGAAGGAGGGCTTTTTCCAAAAGCTCTGGCTGTGATGGGCTTCGCCCATGGCAGATCTCAAAGCTCAAATTTCAGATCAGCCCGGATCCGACTCTGCCGTTTGTAATCTGAAATTTGCGAACTGAGTTTATTTGAGACCTGAAATCAAGGCGGATAATAAAAGAATTGGACGTGATCCAACGCAGACAGAGAACCTCAAGAGCTTGCAAACCACGACAGCCCCGAACTCGATGCGCTCGTCCCTTCGATTCTCGACAAAGCGTTCAATGGAGAGCTCTATGGCAACACAAAACTATTTTTTCATAGTCTCCCGGTATTTGTTCCAGGCGTCGATGCCCGCCAGCGCGGCTTTTTCGTCAACGCCTTCAGGAAGGCCTGCGACTCCGACTGCTCCCACCAATCGATTGTCGATGGCGAGCGGCACTCCGCCGCCGACCAGGTAAACTTCGCCTGGGTACATGTTCATAATGCCGAAGTAGCGATCGGGACGGGTCTTGTTGAGCTCGGCGGCGGTTTCGGTGCGGTCGCGCAGTATCAGAGAAGTAAACGCCTTCCCTTTGGCGAATTTCTCTAGATGAAACGATGGGCCTTCCATGCGATCGGCAGAGATCAATTGCCCTTCCTCATCGAGTATCACTACCGTCATCCTGAGCTTCTTTTCGCGCGCAAAGGCAACCGCACCGTCGATGATGATTCGAGCTTCGCGGAGGGAGAGCGCCGTGGGCGGAGCGAGGGGACGCGGCGCTTCCGCCGCCGGCGCCATTCCGGGATAGCAGAGCGTTGCGCTGATCACTGCAATAGAAAATGCGACGATCGATATCCGAGCATGGCCTAGTGTATGGTTCATAAACTGCCTCCCAAAGTATTTAGGCGCGGGATCGTAGCATCGCCGATTAACAGTTGGCAATCGGAACTTCTCGACGCGATCAAGTGGAAGACTATTTCTCTGGGTCTCGTACCCGAAATCGCGGGCGTGAAACTTTGAGCGCGTCAGGATTGGCGAGATTTTTTGGTTCGCCGGAAAAATAATTCAATATATTCTCGACAGAGATTGTTGCGGCGCGTTGAAAAGTCTCTCGGGTTTGCCAGGCCATATGCGGGGTCAAAACGGTTCGGGGTGCGTCAAGGATTGGATCGGTCATGCCGACCGGCAATGGATCACAGAGATCGATCGCTGCTCCGGCCAGTTGCCCTGCGGCGAGCGCATTGGCGAGGTCTTGCCGATTGACGATGCCGACGCGTGAAATATCGACCAAAAGAGCCGTCGGTTTCATCAACGCGAGTCGCGCGGCATCGACAAAATTGTCTGACAGGTTGCTGTAACGCAAGTGCACGGAGAGTATATCGGAATCTTGAAATAACTCTCGTTCGCTGACGAATCGAGCGCGTGACGCCTCGGCGCGCTCTGCGGTCAGGGTTGGACCCCAGGCGATGAGATTGACCCCAAAAGCCGATAGTCGCTTGGCGACGGCGCTGCCGATTCGGCCAAGTCCTAAAATGCCGAATGTCTTCCCTTCCAAATTGAATCCAGTTATTGGCTCCCAGCGTCGCCGCCGTAAAGCGCTGTCTGCGCTTACGATGTGCCGCGCCAGCGCAAGGGTGAGCGCGCAAACATGATCGGCGACCGCGGCGGTCGACACACCGGGAGTTGTGGCGACGACTATTCCAAAATGGGTGGCCGCTTGAATATCGATACGGTGCGGGCCGGTTGTAGCAATCATCTCCAAGTCGGGCAATTGACCTAAGAGCTTTTCATCGAGAGCGGCTCGTCCGCGAATTTCCAAAACCGCGCGAGCCATGCGCAATCGCCGGATCAGGAACTCTCGGCTCGGATCGAGCTCATTGATGATTTCGACGGAGCCAAGCGATTCTAATTTGGTCAACTCACCGGTTTTTTCGAACTCATGTTCGAGATCACCGCAAACGACGATATCGGCCATCAGCATCTCCCAGGGAACGTTCTGCGCGTTTTGAAAAGGATCTACGACGATTTTAGTCGCGAATAAAGTAGTTTTCCTTGCGTTTTCGACCTGAGACTTACAGCAAGCGGCCCCCGGGCAGATGCAGGAAGGCGCTCATTCATTCGGCCGAGTCATCGGTGGAACTTTACACCAGTAGTTCGCTGCGCGCCTGCGTCCAACTGCGGCCTGTTACGAAGACAAAGAGAACAGCGATCGATGGATCTGTTGGAGCCACGGGTCATTGGCGATCAAGCGCGCGAAATTTGCCTGAATCAAGGATTCAAGTTCGATACGACTTACTTCTCTCAAGCATGCGACAGCGTCCACCACTTGTTTGATCGCTACGGGCATGCCGATCTCGTCATTTTTCTTTAGCCAGCGTAACGCGCCGGGGTTGTCGGTCTCGGTGAGCAGGAGATGGTCGGGAATCGTGCGGCCGATTTCTTTGATGTAATCGGAATAGAGCACTTCGACGCCGATGGTAAAGTAGCAGCCGTAATCGACCATCGCGCGCAGGACGTCCATCGGTCCCGAGTACCAATGAATGATCGCGCGTTTGACATCGTAGCGTTCCAACAGATCCAAAATTTCTTTTTCGCCGGCCTTGGTGTGAAGGTTGACAAACTTGTTTTGTTCCCGGGCGGCGGCGATGAAATATTCGAGGACTTTTCTCTGCGCCGGATAAGTCGCGGCGTCCTTTACCCAATGAAAATCGAAGCCGATCTCGCCGATGGCGGGACTGTTTTCGACGTAGCGGCCGATTTCAGATAAGCGATCGACGTATTCGGCGGCGCGCCGCGGATGGATGCCAAAGATCGGCAGCACGAGATCGGAGCGCTCCGCGATCCGTTGCAATTTGTGATATGACGGCACGTCCATCGCCGTCGCGACCGTGAAGATGGGCTCTCTCTCGATTTGTTGGAGAGCTTGGTCGAGCAGATCGCCGTATTTGTCGAGATGTACGTGAGCGTCAATGAACATTGAAGAGTCTTTGTGCAGGTAACTTGAGGGTCTGTCGCGATGTCATCCTGAGGCTAAGCCGAAGGATCTCTTTTGTCTATGCTGCAGTGATCTAGATTCTTCGCTGACGCTCAGAATGACACCCTCCGCATACGGTAAGAGAAACATCGAAAAACGTGCTCTTCTCTTTTCTCAAACAGCGCCGATCCTCAATGGACCGTTCACTTCGAGTATTTACGATTCATCTCATCAAAATAGCCTGTCGCGTCAAGCTCCTTGATGAAGCGCGCTTCGACGAAACCTTCCGGGCTTGCGCTCGGAATGTCCGGCCGCGTCCGAGCGAGCAGATTCATCATCGATTTTACGACCTCGACATAAGGGTATGGTTTGGAGGACAGGTTCTCGCGATGCTGCTCATATATCGCGTTCAGAAGCTCGGTGTCTTTGCTCGCGACGTATTTTTTTAACACGCCGATAGCGAATTCGCGGTTCGCCTTGAACAAGTAAGTGCCTTCGATCCAGGCTCTGAGAAACCGTACAACCACATCAGGAAATTTTTGCGTGTAGGAGCGGCGCGTGAGAATCGTCGAGCCGGAAACCTGTATCGGCAATTTCGCAAAGTCGATGACCTCGTGAAATCCCATTTTTGTCGCTGTCAGACGGTGAATCCCCGAGATGATGACCGCGTGAACCCTTCCGGTTTGGAGCGAGCTTAGACGCCCGCCTTCGTCTCCGACTGGCAAGATCGTGACATCCTTTTCGCCAATGCCATTCATGCGCAATCCTTCACGCATCAAAATATCGGTGAGCGATCCCTGGGCGCTGATGCCGAGAATTTTGCCGCGGAGCTGTTCTACGGTGGTAATACTCTTGTGCGCAACGACCGCATGCTCGAGCTGGTTCATTGACGAGGCGAGCATTACGGTATCGGCTCCCCTTTGGTAGGCTTCGAGCGCCGGCAATCCCGAGTGGTTGACAAATTGTACGCTGCCGCCGATCAGCGACATGATACTGCGCGGTCCGCCGGGAATATAAACCAGGCTGAAATCGAATCCTTGTTTTTCGAACAGCCGGGCCTCCTTGGCGATCCAGATCGGCGCCATCGTGCCGCTGATCGCGCCATAACTGGCTGTGATCTTGTCGGCTGCTGAAAGGGAGCTGGAGGTTAGAAGTGACAACGCACAGATCCAGAACGCGGACGTCAAAACTAGATGCCTTTTCATATTCCTCCCCGACTTCGACGACCTGGCCGAGATGATTTTTTCGTCAACCGATTCGGAGTCGACTCAGCGCTGCGGGCGACGGCGCTTAACATATCGCGAGCCGGAGAGAGTTCAAGAGTTTACGAATACAGTCTCCGCCCAAACTCCCCCATTGGCGCTAATCGAATAATTTTTCCCGACGAACGGTTGAAGCATGGCTCCCGTTTGAAGTCCGATCGATTTGCAAATAAATAAAAAAGGCCTTTCATGTCGCGGCGTCATGGGATAGACAAAAAGGTAAGCTCGTTGATTGCTCCCTTCGTTCCGCGGCGAAGAAATTTGCGGGGACGCTCATGAAAAGAGTCGCGCTTTACAGCTCCAGCCGTCCGGTTCAAGGCGGGCGAGCGCTTCCAATCCCGTCAGCGCAGCAGCCAAATTCCAACAAGACTGCCGATGGTTCCTCCAGCCAGACCGGTTTTTCACGCCGCCAGCGATGGCGTCGGTTATGCCAACGCTACGAACGGATTCTGTGGGTCGGCGCCGCCGGCGGCCTTGCTTTGCTGATTGTACTGACCCATGCCGTCTTCATGCCGACAACTCGTGAAATTACCCAGAAAGATATCGACTCGGCGGTGCTTCACACGTTGGAGACGACGACCTTGCCGTCGGCTGCGACTAAGGCGTACGAAGTCATACGCCCGTCCATTGTTCGTGTGCAGCGTATGGAAACAGACGAGAAGACGGGCGAGGATAAAGAAAAAGGTCTGGGGACCGGCGTTGTAATTGTGGATAAAGGCGTGATCTTGACCAGTCTGCACGTGGTAGCAGGAGCCAAGCGGATCCAAGTGGTATTCTTCGATGGCCTCGAGTCGCCCGCGACTGTGACCGGAACGCGGCCGGAGGATGATTTGGCCGTGCTGCAAGCGGAGAAAATTCCCGACGATCTTACAGCTGCGACAATGCGTTCGACGGCGGATCTTTCAGTGGGCGACGAAGTGGTCGCCGTTGGTTTTCCGTTCGGGATCGGACCCTCCGCAAGCGCCGGAATCGTTTCGGGCCTGCGGCGCGAGTTTCTTTCGCCAGAAGGAAAGCAACTGTTGACGAACCTGATTCAGTTCGATGCCGCGGCTAATCCCGGCAGTTCCGGAGGCGCTCTGGTCACCGCCCGTGGCGAATTGATCGGCATCGTCACGGCAATTTTGAACCCTACTCAGCAGCGCTTTTTCGTGGGGATCGGTTTTGCGGTGCCGATTGAGAATGCAGCATCCGCCGTCGGAGTGCCGCCGTTCTAGTGGAGAGCCGCCACGACGGTTGCAGCATGCACAAAATGGTCGCTGTCAGATCGCGCCGATCGTTCTTTTACAAACGGGGACCTTAACGTCTGGATCACCGAATTCACTGCAGCCCCTTTGCGAAGCAGGGAAGGGGGATCTTCTGCTAGCCCTACAGGGCCAGAATAAATTTACGCCAGCAAAGGACCGTATGGACGCGCAAGAAAACAACCGCCGCGAGGTCGCTTCGCTCATGGAGCGGATTCTCTATGAAGTAAAAAAGGTGATCGTCGGCCAGGATCGTTTCCTCGAACGTGTCCTTATCGCGGTGCTGGCGCAGGGCCATCTCCTGGTGGAGGGTGTCCCCGGGCTGGCCAAGACGCTAACCGTGAAGACTCTCGCCCGGGCCATCCGCGGTTCATTCAAGAGGATTCAGTTCACGCCTGACCTGGTGCCGGCGGATTTGGTGGGAACGCGCATTTACAATCAGAAGACAGGAGATTTTACCACCTCGTTGGGGCCGGTATTTACCAACCTTCTGCTTGCCGATGAGATCAATCGGGCGCCGGCAAAGGTGCAAAGCGCATTGCTCGAGGTGATGCAGGAGCGGCAAGTCACGATCGCCGGAGAAAGCCATCGCATTCCCGAACCGTTCCTCGTCATGGCGACGCAAAATCCCATCGAAACTGAAGGCACTTATCAGTTGCCCGAAGCGCAAGTCGATCGGTTCATGATGAAGGTGCTCGTCGGCTATCCGACGGAGGAGGAGGAGTTTGTCATCGTCGATCGCGTGACGGGCACTCCCAACGACGTCGTGCCGATGGCCACGACGGAGCAACTGAGTGCATTGCAGCGTGAGTGCCGAGCCGTTTATGTGGATCCTGCGCTCAAGCAATACGCCGTACGGCTGGCCGCTGCTTCCCGCGAACCG
>JBIOXP010000594.1:0-8960 GCA_044869705.1 Binatia bacterium
ATGTTACGCCGCTTGTCGATGTTATGTTGGTGCTTTTGGTCATCTTTATGGTGACGGCGCCGATCATCCAACAAGGAGTCCAGGTCAATCTGCCGCAGACCAAAGCGAGCGCTATCGCCGGTAGCGAAGAGCCGCTGATTGTGACCGTGGCTAAAGATGGCAAAATATATCTTAACGACAATGTTATTGGATTGGCGGATCTCGGGACAAAACTGAGCGCGATCAGAAAATTACAAGCGGATAAACAGGTTTATTTGCGAGCGGACCAAGATGTCCGTTACGGCACCGTCATGAAAACGATTGCCGAAATCAAGCAGGCCGGGATTGAAAAGCTCGGTATGGTGAGCCGGCCTCCTTCCGAATAAAGATGACCCCCACGACAGGAAAAGCCTCGGCATCGACGATCAGTTTCTGGGAACGGCCGTTTCCTGTTAGCGCGACCT
The DNA here is from genome assembly GCA_044869705.1 of Binatia bacterium. Taxonomy (GTDB): domain Bacteria; phylum Desulfobacterota; class Binatia; order UBA9968; family UBA9968; genus DP-20. The sequence goes on from JBIOXP010000594.1 coordinate 444, forward strand.
CCGAACCGCTTCCCAGATGGGTGGTGGTCTCATTGATCGTCCATCTGGCGTTAATTGCGGCGGTTTTCCTAGCCCCGTTCTTACCATCTCGAGAGCGCCCCGCACCGCCGGTTTATGTTGTCGACCTGGTGGGTGGAGAAAAAATCGGCGGCCTAAAATTGGGTGCGGAAATTTCTCCACCCGCCCCCGCAAAACCTAAAATAGAGGCGAGTAAGCCGGCGGTGCCCGAGCCGAAAAAAGAGGCTCAGGAAATCAAAGCTGAAAGAACCGAAAAGATCAAACCGGCGGAAAAGAAACCCGCAGAAGAAAAAGTGCTTGCGGTTAAGGAAAAAGCCAAGACAGAACCACCAGTGATCAAGAAAGAAGCGACTAAAGAGCCTAAGGAGGAGGCAAAATCCGAGACTGCGTCGGCGGACAGCGTGCGCGAGCGGCTTTTACAATCCGCTTTGGATCGCGCCAAATCTCGGGCAGAGACTTCAACAAAACCGGGAAAAGGGGAAACCCTCAGTTCAGGCTCGGGAGAAGGGGAAGGCGCCGCCGCCCTCGGACAAGGTGGGCGAGGCGGGCCCGGTATCGTAAAGGGAATGGATTTCATGATCTATCAGAATCGCATGCTCAGCACGATCAAAGAAAATTGGGCCTGGGTCGGACAGCGCAGCAACCTGAAAGTGGTCGTCCATTTCGGTATCAAGGACAGCGGGGAAATTGTCGGACTCAAAATTGTGCAGCCCTCGGGAGACCCTTCATACGACGAGTCGGTGCTTCGCGCGGTGAAAAAATCAAGTCCACTGTCGCCGCCGCCAGAAACTTATCGGAGAGACTTTGCCGACGTCGAGTTGACGTTCCGCCCGCGGGACTTAGGAGCTTAGGATGATGAGATCGCGAAGTTTACTTCTAGTGATTTGCTTGGTGCTCAGCGTCACCGGCGTAGCGAAAGGTGCTGTCACGGGTGAAATCGTGGGCCAAGGGGGCCAGAGGTTTCCCATTGCCGTTTCCCCATTAAAGAACCTCGGTGCGAATACCGCCGATTCCGGTCGAGTTTCCACCGGAATTGCCGACGCGATGGTTCACGATCTCGAGTTATCCGGGTGGTTCAGGGTCTTGGATCGTTCAGCTTATATCGAGAATGCGCAAAGCGGGATAACCTTAGGGACGTTTGACTTTAAAGACTGGTCGACCATCGGGGCCGAAGGTCTGGTCAAAGGCGGCTTCTCAATTCAAGGAGATGAAATCACGGTAGAGTTGCGCTTGTTCGATGTTTACCAAAATAAGGAGCGGATCGGGAAGCGCTATGCGGGCCGAGTGCGAGATTTTCGCCGGATCGCTCACAAATTCGTTGACGAGATTATCAACCAATTCACCGGAGTCCCGGGAGTCTTTAATACGAGAATCGCGTACGTTTCGAACAGCGGCGGACGCTTCAAAGAGATTTTCGTGTCACATCTCGACGGCAGTGAAAAATTTCAGGTCACCGATAACCATACGATCAACCTGTCTCCCGCTTGGAGTCCAGACGGTCGATCGGTTCTCTACTCGTCGTTCAAGGATCGCAGCCAAACGCTGTACTTGTTCGAGCTTTACAGCGGCAAGGAAATAAAATTCACTCCGAAGGGCGGTGGCAGGTATCTCGGCGGGAAATTTTCTCCGGACGGGCAAAGCATCGTGGCGACCCTCGAAACGGGCGGAAACACCAACCTCTACCTGCTGGATCGCAGCGGCAACGTGATTCGCCAACTCACCAACGACGCGGGAATCGAAGTCTCTCCGGCTTGGTCGCCGGACGGAAAACAAATCGTGTTCGTGTCCGATCGAAGCGGTTCGCCGCAAATATATGTTATGGATGCTGCCGGCGGCAGCGCGCGCAGGGTTACCTATAGCGGCAGTTACAATACTTCTCCTGAGTGGTCGCCGAAAGGTGATCGAATCGTCTACACGGGCCGAGTCGGGAACCGGTTTGCGATCTTTACGATTTCATCTGACGGCGGAGAGCCGCGCAAGCTTACCTCCGAATCATTCGATAGCGAAGATCCGACATGGTCTCCGGACGGCAGATTCATTGCTTTTTCGTCCAATCGCGCGGGTAAATATCATCTGTACGTAATGCAAGCGAGCGGCGACAACCAGCGTCGATTGACAGGCTCTGGGGGGGATGATACAAAACCTAATTGGTCCCCGCGATTAGACTAACCTCGACTTGCCGCGTCCTTACTCAGCTCCAATGTGCGCCCCATTGTTAGGAGGACTAAGATGAAGACTCGATCCGCGTCGTATCTGTGTGGCGCATTCCTGCTGTTGATGTTGGGGGCATGCGCTCCGTCAACGACGGCAAAGCCGGACGGCTCAGGAGCGCGTTCGACCGACGCGACTGCTACCGGACGGGACGCGCGAAGCGGAGAAGGCGAGCGCGGCGCCACGAAGGAAGCGAATACCGGCAGCAGCAGTTTGAAAGAAATGCAAGAAGGCAAGCCACCGATTACACCGGCATCGAGCCCGCTCAAGGATGTGATGTTCGATTTTGACCGTTATGATTTAAGCGCCGAAGCGAGAACGACGCTGCGCGCGAATGCGGACTGGTTAAGAAGCAATCCCTCGGCGCGGGTCGAAATTGAAGGCCATTGCGATGAGCGCGGCACAAACGAATATAATCTCGCGCTCGGTGCCAAGCGGGCCCAAGCCGCGCGTGAGTTTCTCTCCTCCCTCGGAATTTCACCCGACCGGCTCTCGACCATCAGCTATGGCGAGGAAATCCCGGTATGTCGCGAACACGACGAACAGTGCTGGAAACAAAATCGCCGCGCGCGATTTGTCATCCTGCAGGGACGCTCAACTTCTTGATCGGAGTGCGATCGTGGAACGCCCAAGATCAAAAAAGATATTGGCCTTTTTACTGGTAGGGATGGCGGGATGGTTGTCGTCCTGTGTGAATCCACAACAGGTCGACCTGCTCGAGCGCGAGCAGCGACGGCAACGGGGAGATATCACCAATTTGCATACCGATATCGACAATTTGCGATCGACTCTGGCAGATAGTCGAGCGACCCTCCAGCAAGTTCAGCGCGAGCTCGGTGCCATCAAAGAACGGATTGACGAAACCAGAGTTCAAGTCGGGCGGCAAATCGGCCAAACCAATCGTGAAGGCGATCAACGCGTTAAAAACCTCGAAGATCGTTTAGCTAAATTGGAACAGGAGGCAAGCAGTCAGGCCGAGCTGATTAAGGCGCGCGAGGCCGAGATGCAACAGCTACGAGACTCGATTCAGCAGGCCGCGCAGAGGCCGGAGCCGATGCAAAACAGCGTTGATCTCTCCCTGGCAGAGTCGGAAAGTATACGTAAAGAGTTTGACACCGCCTGGAGATCTTTTGAGAAAAAAGATTATCGCGGGGCCATCGCGCGGTTCAAAGACTTTCTAAAGCGAAACCCAAAGAGCAAGCTCGCTCCGAGCGCACAATATGCCATCGGAGAGAGTTACTTTGCCCTCAAAGAGTTTGATCGAGCGATACTGGAATTCGATGAGGTACGCCGAAGGTATCCGCAAAGCGACAGAGTTGCGACGGCGCTCCTCCGACAGGGATCGGCGTTTGCCGAGCTCGGCGAAAAACTTAACGCACGTCTGGTGTTGCAAGAATTGATCGAGAGATTTCCGCAGTCTGTCGAGGCGGGTCAAGCTAAGCAACGGCTGAAGGCGCTCGAGTCGTAGCGGCTTGTGCCCGGACTGATTCTGTTTTCCCGATGCGTTTTCAATTCGTGTGGCGGTACAGTGGCCGCAAAAGCTGTCTAGCCCTATGCAGATATTTCGCCACCTCAGTGATCCCGCCCTTCAGTTAAATCAGTCGGTTGTCACTCTCGGTAATTTCGACGGTATCCATTTAGGCCATCAAGCGCTGATTAGGGGCGCCGTCGGCGATGCCAAGCGCCTCGGGCGTTGCTCGATCGTCTTGACCTTTGAGCCGCATCCGCTGATGGTTCTCGCGCCGGAGCGGGCCCCCAAAATGTTACTGACTCACAAAGATAAGATGCAGCTTTTCCAAGCGCTCGGGGTCGATATTGTCGTTGTGCAGCACTTTGATGCGGCCTTTGCAGCGATCGGAGCGGAAGATTTCGTCCGGCATTTTCTTGTCGATCGTCTGCATGCAACCAGGCTTTGGGTCGGCAAAGATCTTAGATTCGGGCAAGGAAGAGCCGGCAACGTCGAAGATCTCACTCGTTGGGGAAAGGATCTCGATTTCAGTGTCGCGGTCGTCGAACCTATTCTGATTGATGGCATGAGAGTGAGCAGCTCCCGCATTCGCCAGATGATTGCAGAGGGTAGGGTTGACGATGTTAGAAAGATGCTCGGGCGTTATCACTTTCTCTCTGGCCGTATTATCGGCGGGCACAAGCGCGGCAGAGATCTCGGTTTTCCGACGGCCAATCTCTCCACTCGAACGGAAGTATTCCCGCCGGACGGCATTTACGCGACTTTTCTGCACCACGGCGATAGAAGCCTTCCGAGCGTGAGCAGTATTGGCGTGAATCCGACTTTTGGCACGGGACCGCGAACCGTCGAGTGCTTTATTATGAATTTTGATGAAAACATCTACGGCGAGGCCGTGAAACTTTCGTTGGTGCAAAGAATTCGCGATGAAAAGAAATTTCCATCCGTGGGTGCGCTCGTCGCCCAAATACGCGATGATGTCGCCCGCGCGGAAAACATCTTCCGCGGAGTGAATTTCGCTGACTCATGAATGGATCTCCACCGTTCGTACCAGAAAAGCTTTCGGTTGATGGCAGCGCCGACGGGATGCGCCTGGACCTATTCTTATCGCGGTATTTCGCGGGATCGGCAAAGAGCACAGGCTTGAGCCGTGCGGAGATCCAGCGTTTGATTGAAGAAGGACAAATAACCCGAAATGGCGCGATCGTCAAAGCAAGCGCGCGGGTGAAATTAGAGGACCGAATAGACATTCGGTTCTTGCCAGCACGCGATCCCGAGCTCAAATCCGAGGCTCTGCCTCTGGATATTCTCTACGAGGATCACGATTGCATTGTGATTAACAAACCCCCCGGCATGGTCGTGCATCCAGCCGCGGGGCAGCGGAGCGGGACCCTCGTCAATGCACTGCTGCATCACTGTCCTCACATCGAGGGAATCGGCGGCGTCAGCCGGCCGGGAATCGTTCACCGGCTAGACAAGGACACTTCGGGCGTGATGATCGTGGCGAAGAACATGGCTAGTTTTCATCAACTCGTCAGCCAATTTCAAAGTCGTACGGTACGCAAAGAGTATCTCGCATTGGTGTATGGTTTGATGCGGTCCGAGAGCGGCGTAATCAATCGGCCCATCGGGCGACACCGGTCCGATCGAAAAAGGATGTCCAGCTTACATCCGATGAGGAAAACCAGAGAGGCTGTGACCGAATGGTGCGTTGAAGAACGGTTTTTCCTCAGCTCGGTTCGGAAGGATTGGGAATCCGGATTGACCTTGTTGCGCATTCGGCCTCGCACTGGCCGAACGCACCAGATCCGGGTGCATTTTGCAGATCTGGGATATCCCTTGGTTGGCGATCGAGTGTATGGCCGCAGAGCTAAGGGACGGTTCCAAGCGGCCGCGGACCCAGCTTTCGAACCATTCGGACGTCAAGCGTTGCATGCTGAACGATTATGCATTGAGTTGGGCAAAACAGCGCGTCCGACTGAGTTCATGGCGCCGCTGCCACCCGACTTCGCAGGACTCTTGAATAATCTGCGCTCTCGAGAGTCGCTCACTAGCAGCGGGGGTTGACAACTCGCCGGGTATAAAATAGTATGCTTCACAAGAACAGGTCTTTTCAAATTCTTGAATTCATTCCCCACGCGAGTATAAATCACCCGGCGATAAGTGTTCAGAACTTGATTTAATATAGAGAGATTTCCGACTGCGTCTTACATCCTGTCCCATTGACATGCCTGTGTCTGGAGCCGCGCCGATCGGTTGGTTGCTCGGTCTGTTGCGCCTAAGTCAGCGCGTGTTGAATTGCTGCAGTGGCATCGTTTGAACAACATCGACAACTTTAGGTCATGCTGTAGCCGGCAAGCGCTGGCCGATGTGAATGAAAGGAGAACAGTAGCATATGGTTCGTGGTAGAACTCGAGCCGCCGAGCCCGAGGCGGTGGAAGATAATGGCTTGAATCTCAAAGCGCTCAAGGAGAAAAAGATTAGCGATCTGGCGCTAATCGGCAAAAACTTCAATATTGAAGGCGCGGCCAATATGCGTAAGCAGGAACTGATATTCGCTATCCTGCAAGCGCAAACGGAGCAAAATGGGCACATCTACGGAGAGGGCGTCTTGGAAACGCTGCCGGACGGGTTCGGTTTTCTACGGGCTCCGGATTACAACTATCTGCCGGGACCGGACGACATCTATGTTTCTCCCAGTCAGATTCGTCGCTTTAACCTACGAACCGGCGACATTATCTCGGGTCACATCCGCCCGCCCAAGGAAGGCGAACGGTATTTTGCGTTGCTCAAGGTTGAGACGATCAACTTTGAAGATCCAGAAAAAGCTCGGGAAAAAATATTATTCGATAACTTAACACCGCTTTATCCCAACCAGCGCCTGCTGCTCGAATGCCAGCCGGATGATTATACAACGCGAATCGTCGATCTGTTGACTCCGATCGGCAAGGGACAGCGCGGTCTGATCGTGGCGGCTCCCCGCACCGGCAAAACCATGATGCTGCAGCATATCGCTAAAGCGATCGCGCACAATCACAAAGAGGTCATCCTGATCGTTTTGTTGATCGATGAGCGTCCGGAAGAAGTGACCGATATGCAGCGCTCGGTCGACGGTGAGGTCATCAGTTCCACATTCGATGAGCCCGCGACGCGCCACGTGCAGGTCGCTGAAATGGTCATCGAAAAGGCGAAGCGCCTCGTGGAGCACGGGAAGGACGTGGTGATTCTACTCGACAGCATCACCCGGCTGGCGCGCGCCTACAATACTGTCGTGCCGCCGAGCGGAAAGATACTTTCGGGCGGTGTCGATTCCAATGCCCTGCATAAGCCGAAGAAGTTCTTCGGGGCGGCACGCAACATCGAGGATGGCGGCAGTCTCACGATCATTGCCACGGCTTTGATCGACACCGGCAGCCGCATGGATGAGGTGATTTTCGAGGAATTCAAAGGGACCGGCAACATGGAGGTTCATCTCGACCGCCGCTTGATGGATAAGCGGGTTTTCCCAGCCATCGATATCAATAAGTCGGGAACTCGCAAAGAGGAACTGCTGATCGCCCGCGAGGATCTCAATCGCATCTGGATCTTGCGGAAAGTTTTGTCGCAGCTGAGTGTTGTCGAAGCGATGGAATTTTTACTCGACAAAATGCGCGGGACCAAGACCAATAAGGAATTTTTGGAGTCGATGAATCAGTAGCCAACCACATCCGTCCATTCTTGCGTCACCCGCCAAACTCTGTTAATAACGCAACGTTATCTTTGACAAATTTCGGTTCGCGGCGGTTTGGCAGACGCCAGCCGACGAGAACTGTCCGGGCTGTCCGGTTCTTAAATTCACACCTTTACTGATCCCCATCGATGGTGCCTTCGGGTCCGGTGAGGAAATGACGAAAGGGAGGAAAAACCAGAGGAGAAAAGCATGAGTGATATTTCGATGAAACAACTACTCGAAGCGGGCGTGCACTTCGGGCACCAAACGAGCCGGTGGAATCCGAAAATGAAGCCGTACATTTTCGGGGCGCGAAACGGGATTCATATTATCGATCTGCAGCAAACCGTTACCATGTTCAAAGAGTTGGAAGCCGTGGTGCGCGACTTAGCAGCTTCCGGCGGGCATGTCCTTTTCGTTGGTACCAAAAAGCAGGCCCAGGATGCCATTCGAGAAGAGGCTGAGCGGTGTAGCATGTACTATGTCCATAACCGGTGGCTCGGCGGTACCCTGACAAACTTTTCGACGATCCGGCAAAGTATTGAGCGTTTGCGTAAACTCGAGGAGATGGAAAATGACCCCAAGATCGTCGACGCGTTGACCAAGAAAGAGATGTTGGGGCTGAGACGGGAGAAAGCCAAACTCGAACAGGCCCTCGGCGGTATTAAAGTGATGCGCAAGCTTCCTGATGCGATCTTCGTCATTGATCCGAAGCAGGAGGAGATCGCCGTAAAAGAAGCACGTAAACTCGGAATACCCGTGATCTCGGTGATTGATACCAATTGCGATCCCGACATGGTCGACTACAAAGTCCCCGGCAACGACGATGCCATCCGTGCCATCCGACTATTCTGCTCGGCGGTCGCGGATGCGATCAATGAAGGCCGGACGCTGTACGAGCAATCTTTGACCAAGAGAAAGGAAGAAGAACGCGCCGAAGCAGCCAGTGTGAACGAATTTTCGGCTGCGGCAGGAGTTTGAAAGTGGCAATCAGCGCGAGCGCCGTAAAAGAACTCCGGGAAAAAACCGGAGCCGGCATGATGGACTGTAAAAAAGCCTTGGCCGAAACCGGTGGCGATGTGCAGAAAGCCATTGACTATTTGCGTCAGAAGGG
>JBIOXP010000595.1:0-5006 GCA_044869705.1 Binatia bacterium
AAAAAACCCACCAGCAGCGTAAAAGCGAATGGCCGAATGACCGCGCCGCCGAGCACATAGAGCGCCAGCAACACCATGATCGCGGTGCTCACGGTAATGATGGTTCGGCTTAAGGTTTCGTTGATGCTGGTGTTGATGATGCTCTCGAGACTTTCGCGTCTGATCTTGCGCATGTTTTCGCGAATCCGGTCGCAAACAATTACCGTATCGTTCACCGAATAACCAACAATCGTCAGCAGCGCCGCGATAATCGTAAGATCGAATTCATAGTTTGCCAGCAACAAAGCGCCGATCGTCACCAGAACGTCGTGCATCAATGCGATTACCGCACCCATGCCGAAACGAAAGTCAAAGCGGAGCCAAATGTAGACGCCCATCATCACCGTCGCGGCGATAACCGACATAGCGCCGCGAAAGCGCAAGTCTTCGCCCACCTTCGGCCCCACCGACTCGATGCGTCGAATCTCGAATTTATCCGCCCCGAAATGGTCCGTGAGAGTCTTCTTGATTTGCTCACCCAGCACGCCGAGTTCCCCAGAAGTTTTGTCCAGCCGAACCAGATATTCATTCGACCCGGGCTGGCCGAAATCCTGCACAACCCCGCTTCCTAGATTTACTGTTTCCAGCGCCGCGCGAATATCCGGTATAGAAACCTTCTGTGAAAACTTGAGCTGCACCACGGTGCCGCCGGCGAAATCGACGCCGAGAAGCGGTCCTTTGAAAAATAATGCCGCTAAGACAGCCAGGTTTGCGATCGTTGACAGGATGACGGCAATTTTACGGTAGCGGGTAAACTGAATCTGCGTTCCCGGCCTGATGAGTTCCACGATTTCGCCCCTTAGATACTGATGTGCTCGAGCTTTCGCGAGCTCATTCGATAATCATAGTAGATGCGCGTCAGATACACGGCGGTGAGTATGGTCGTGATAATACCGACACATAGCGTGACCGCGAAGCCCTTGATGGGCCCGGTGCCGAATTGGAAAAGAATGACTCCGGATAGAAACGTCGTAATATTGGAATCCAGAATCGCCGGTAAAGCATTTTTGTAACCTGCCTCAATGGCCGAGCGCACCGCTCTCCCAGAGCGCAGTTCCTCGCGAATTCTTTCATTGATGAGAACATTGGCGTCAACCGCCATCCCGATGGTCAACACGATTCCTGCAATACCGGGTAAAGTGAGCACGGCCTGAAATCCGGCCAAAACCGCCAGCAAGTATAAAATGTTAAAGAGGACCGCTACTACCGCCAGCAATCCCGCGCCTTTGTAATAGGCGATCATGAACACAATCACCAATCCGCCGCCGACTGCAAATGAGGTCATGCCTTGGTGAATCGAATCCTGTCCAAGCGAGGGGCCGACGGTTCTTTCTTCCGCGATCTCAACCGGCGCAGGCAATGCGCCCGCGCGCAACACGATAGATAAGTCTCTGGCTTCCTTGAGGTCGAAATTACCCGTGATCGATGCGCGCCCCCCGCCAATTCGCTCCTGAATGACGGGCGCAGAATAGACTCGGTTGTCCAGTACGATTGCCAGTCGCCGCTTCACATTGGCCGCGGTAATCTGCTCAAATAGACGCGCGCCCGCGCCATTTAAAATGAGCTCCACCGACGCCCCTTGCAGCTGCTGCGCCGGGCGAACGCGAGCATCTTGAATGTATTCACCGGTCATTAAGGGCCGCGACTCCACGACGTACGCTTGTTGTTCAGTGCCGATACCATCGCCTCGCCCTGGATGCCCGTAAAGCACCTGCCGGCCGGGCGGCGGACCGTTCTTAATAGCATCTTCGACGTTCGCCGTGTCGTCGACGAGCTTGAATTCCAAAAGCGCCGTTTTGCCGATGATATCTTTGGCGCGCTGCGGATCTTGAATACCGGGAAGCTGAATGAGAATGCTGGTCTGACCTTGTCGCTGGATAATCGGCTCGCTGACGCCGAACTGATCGATTCGGTTGCGAATCGTCTCCAGCGACTGGTCGACAGCGTAATCGCGCAGCGAACGCATTTCTTCCTTGCTCAACATCAAGAAGAATTCGCTCCCGCTTGCACTCGTCTGTGGCGGCTTCGCTTCCACCAGATAGGCAAAATCGCTTTTTAAAATCCCACGTACCCGTTCCGCGCTTGCCGCCGGTGCTTTGAGCTGTAGCAACGTGCTTTGAACGCGCTCAACTGAAACCCCGGATACTCCCTTTTCCCGAAAAGCGTTCGCCAAATCTCCTCTTACCCGCTCGACATTATTTTCAATCGCCTTGTCTACCTTCACTTCGAGAACCAAATGACTCCCGCCCTGGAGGTCGAGACCCAAATGAATCTTGTCGCTGGGCAGAACATTACTCCACCACTCAGGAAGCGATCTCACCAACGTGGGGAGCAGATATAACAGAGCCGCCAAACTGACGATACCAAATAGAGCGAACCGCGTTAAAACACTCTTGCGCATTCGCTAATCCTTCCCTTCCTTCCCGGCGCTTTTCTCCCCGGTAAGAACTGCGCTGATCTGTGGTCGATGCACGCGAATTCTCACGTTCGGCGCCACCTCTAACGTTACAACTGTTTCCTTTAAGTCGACCACCTTACCGTAAATTCCCCCGGAGGTCATCACCTCGTCGTTCTTTTTCAATTTGTTCAACAGCTCCTGGTGCTCCTTGCTCTTTTTCTGCTGCGGGCGAATGACCATAAAATACATGATGACAAAGATCAGAACGAACGGGATCAGGGTCATCATCGGCCCCGGTCCGCCCACCCCGGGCACAGCTTGCGCATACGCAACGTCGAACATCTTTCCTCCTAAACAGCGCGAATCGCATCAGGCCGTTTCCTCTAAGGGATAAAGTTTCGCCAAGAGATCCGCCCGATCGTTTCGAATCGCCTCTCGACACTTATCCATGAGCCGATGGTAAAAGTAAAGATTGTGGAAAGTGTTGAGTTGCGCTGAGAGAATTTCCCCGGCCATGTAGAGATGGCGCAAGTAAGCGCGCGAGAAGCTTTGACAAGCGTAGCAGCCGCAGTCCTCCTCGACCGGGCGCGGATCTTCGGTAAACTCGGCGCGCTTGATATTGAGTTTGCCATTGAAGGTATAGAGCGTGCCATTCCGGGCATTGCGCGTCGGAATTACACAGTCGAACATGTCGAAACCGGCGCGCACGGCTTGCACAATATCCTGGGGCCGGCCTACTCCCATCAAATAGCGCGGTCGATCGCGCGGAAGCAATTTCGCAGTGAACGCGCCGATGTGATGAAGCTGTTCCTCGCCTTCGCCGACGCCTAAACCGCCGACGGCGAAGCCGTCGAAAGACTTCTCGATTAGCGCATCGACGCAGCGCTGCCGCAAATCTTCAAACACGCCGCCTTGCACGATGGCAAATATCAATTGTTGACCGTTCGCGCGCTCCGCACGCAAGCATCGCTCTGCCCAACGCACCGTGCGTTCGATAGAAGACTGAACGTATTCACGCGGAGCATCGCCTGAGACACACTCGTCGAGCACCATGACAATGTCGCTCCCCAGAGCGCGTTGAATTTCGATACTTTTCTCGGGCGTCAGCAAATGACTCGCACCATCCAGATGGGACTGAAACTTGACACCCGCTTCGCTGATGTGGCGCATCGCGCCAAGGCTGAACACCTGATACCCGCCGCTGTCGGTCAGGATCGGGCCGTTCCAACCCATGAAACGATGCAGCCCGCCAAGACGGCGAATCACGTCGTGACCAGGCCGGAGATATAGGTGATAAGTGTTACCCAAGAGAATCTGACAGCCAATTTCGCGCAAGTCCCGTGGCAGTATGGCTTTAACGGTTCCCTGCGTACCCACCGGCATAAAGCATGGCGTCTCGACCTCGCCATGGGCAGTCAGGAGCCGTCCGAGCCGTGCCTGTGAGCCGAGATCCTTTTGGAGAACAGTGAAATGAGGAGACATTTTCAATTTTGGATTTTGGATTCCCTATTTTGGATTAGGATCGACCGACTAGAATGACACTTCCGAATTCTCGTCCGACAATCGAAAATCCAAAATCTAAAATCCAAAATTTTACAGTATGAGCATGGCATCGCCGTAACTGTAAAACCGATACTTCTTTTCGATGGCTTCGTGATAGGCGCGTCGGACAAGATCGAGACCTGCAAATGCCGCGACCAGAATCAGCGGCGTCGATCCAGGTAAATGGAAATTGGTAATCAAGCCGTCGATGACTTGGAACCGATCGCCGGGGTGAATGTAAAGACGCGCGATCCCTTCATCGGCTACGATCCTGCTTTTTCGCCGCGCCACCCACTCGAGAGTTCGTGTGCTTGTTGAGCCAACCGCGATAATCCGGCCGCCATTCTCTTTTGCTCGGTTAATCTGCGCCGCGGTTGCGGCGCTCAGGCTGTAGCGCTCCCCTTCCATGCGGTGAGTCTCGATACGCTCACTGCGCACCGGCTGGAACGTACCGGGCCCGACATGGAGGGTCAACAATGCTCGTTCAATTCCTTTCGCGGCCAGTTTTTCGAACAGCATGTCGGTAAAGTGAAACCCGGCCGTGGGCGCTGCCACGGCACCGGGATGGCGCGCATATACCGTCTGATAGCGGTCGCGATCCAAAGCCTCAACCGCCCGGCCTCGACGAACATAGGGCGGCAGCGGTGGCTCTCCGAGCGACTGCAGTTGGTCGTCAAAATTGCCGACGTGATGAAACTCGAGTCCGATACGGCCGCGTCCGAGATCACCCAGGATTTCAGCTTTGAGCCCTGCGCTAAACTGCAGCTCACTGCCGACCCGCGGTTTCTTGCCGGCATTGATCAATGCCAGCCAGAGGGTTCGCTTCGAGTCGGGAAAGCGCTCCAGCAGCAATACTTCGACGCGGCCGCCGCTTTCCTTCTGCCCGATGAGCCGTGCCGGAAAAACCTTCGTATCGTTTAGAACCAGGAGATCTCCGGCACTGAGAAAATCGCCGAGCTCGGAAAAATAACTGTGCACAATTTCGCCCGAGCTCCGTTGCAGAACCAGAAGCCGAGAACCCTCGCGG
>JBIOXP010000596.1:0-5387 GCA_044869705.1 Binatia bacterium
GGCAAACGCGGCAGAGCGCGCTATTCACCGCAGAGGCGCTGAGAACACAGAGACAGACTGTTTAAACTGTCCGTGCGCTCCGCATCTCTGTGATCATTGCAGCTTACGAATGGGGCTTAAGCCTTGCGCCGGCGCATCGCTGTGGTAGTCGAATCGTTCCTTACACGGCGCACAATCGAGGCGAACCTTCATGAACTTCTGTCTGCACAGTTCGGCACGTACGGTTCAGGAAGCCGTGTCGCGCGCGCAGCGTGCCGAAGCACTCGGCTTCGAAGCGATCTTCTTGGCGGACAGCCAGATGAACAATGTAGATCCGTATCAGGCCTTGGCTCTTTGCGCGGTCAACACAAAAGACATTCGTTTGGGCACGGCGGTGACCAACATGGTATACCGAGATCCGACGATTACGGCCAACTCATTCGCCACCCTAAACGAAATATCTCAAGGCCGCGCGATTATCGGCATGGGCACCGGAGACGGCCCCGTTTACAGCCTGGGTCGCACCGCAACCAAGTTAGCGGATTTCGAGAATGGGCTTCGTCTGATACGCGATCTGCTCCACGACCGCGGTGTTGATATACCAGCAAGCCACGAACGTCCAGGCGGGAACGTACGGCTCAGAGCGGGCACGCGTCCGGCGCCGCTATATATTTCGGCGGAAGGTCCCAAAACTCTCCGGATCGTAGGTAAAATTTGTGACGGTGTCATTCTCGGCACCGGTTTCGATCAGCAAGTCACCGATTGGACGCGCCGGCAGATCGCCGTAGGCGCGAGAGAAAGCAACCGTAGTTTGGAAGAAATCGATCTCATGCCGGCCGGCATGATCGCTGTCCATGAGGATGGCAACATCGCCCGGCGAAGCGTGCGCGCGCGCATGGCCAATCGAGCGCACCACAACTTTCGCTTTACGATGGAAACCGTTCCCGAGGGCGAAGCTGCGGGCGTTCGGCATTTTATGGACAACTTCGATATTTCAAAACCGATCGAAGACCGTATCAATCCTGAATTAGTTACCGATTACCTGCTCGAACGTTTTACGATCGCCGGCACGCCGGCGGAATGTATCGCCAAGGTCAAACGGCTCGAGAGCGACGGCATCAAACGAATCCTGCTCACCCCACCCAATGCGATCTACGATGAAGTGCTGCAGTCCTGGGGGAAGGAAGTTATCGCGAATTACTGACGCGGACTTCTGCATGCTCTGCGTTACCGATCGCGCCGGTCCCGTCTTTACGCCGCTCCGGCTAGGTGCCGAGTCTGAACTTCGTTAGATTTTAATCGTCAGTCCGGGATCGGACGATTTTGTAGGGGGGCGTATGGCATACGCCTCTTTTGGATAGGCTGGACTTGCGACACAGGGAAAGCGCCGAGCACATGACGGAAAGATCGCGCATGATTTGTGTTCCACCGGTCCAACCGCTAACCTCATCCCGTAACGATTTCATCGAGGAGAATTTTTGATGCGCATCGGTTTAACGACGTTTTTGCTCACCATCTTTATCTTTATTGCCGGTGGTCAGGTGTTTGCCGCCTCCGCGGAAAACCCGAAGGACGATCGCGTCGTGAGAGATGGAATGTTGGTAAGCTTGGATTACACGGTTAAGACTCCCGACGGCAAAGTAGTCGAGACCAGCAAGGGCAGCCGGCCACTGCAATATATCCACGGCAAAAAAATGATGATTCCGGGTTTGGAAAAGGAATTGACCGGAATGAAAATCGGTGCTGAGAAGCACGTCACGGTCAGGCCCGAAGAGGGTTACGGTAAATTGAACCCCAAGGCGGTTCAGGAAGTCCCGAAAGAAAAGGTTCCGCCGAACGCGCTCAAGATTGGGGCGGTGCTCGTCGGCACCGACAAAAACGGCTCTCCCATGCCAATGACGGTGCGAGAGATCAAAGAAAAAACCGTCGTCATGGACTTGAACCACCCACTGGCCGGCAAAACACTGGTCTTCGATGTGAAAGTCGTTGACATTCAGCCACCACCGCCTGCTCCAACGGCGGGCAAGTCAGCTCCGCCGGCACAGTCTAGCGCGCCGGCGAACCGCTCGGCTCCGGCGCAAAAATAAAATCAAGGCGCAACCATGAACTTCGAAGAATTTGCCAAACGATTGCGGGTCTCACGATCGATTGTCTTTTTTACGGGCGCAGGCATCAGCACCGAATCCGGCGTGCCGGATTTTCGTAGTCCCGGCGGCGTTTGGACCAAATATCAACCGGTGCTGTTTCACGATTTCCTCTCCAGCGAGTCGGCGCGCGTGCAGCATTGGCGTTTGAAAAAAGCCACCTACGCGCTCTTCAAAACCGTCAGGCCCAATGTTGCCCATTTCAGCATTGCTGATTTCGAGCGCCGCGGCCAGCTCCTCGGCCTGATTACCCAGAACATCGACGGATTGCACAAAATCGCTGGAACCTCCGATGAAAAGCTCGTCGAGCTCCACGGCACCGACCGTCTTGTCACCTGCCTGGATTGCGGCAAAGAGTATCAGCCGGCAGATGTGTACGAAGATCTTCCCGAAGACTTTACCGCGCCGACTTGCGACGCATGCGGCGGATTTTTGAAATCCGCCAATGTGTCATTTGGACAGTCGATGCCCGTGGCTGCGATGCAGCGCGCGCAGGCCTGGAGCGAGCGGGCGGAGATCTTCGTGGTGCTTGGTTCTTCGCTTCAGGTTCAGCCAGCGGCTTCTTTTCCGGTTATCGCGAAGAGGAGCGGCGCGCTGCTCGCGATTATAAATCGGGACGCAACACCCCTCGATGCTACTGCCGATTTCGTTTATCACGGCGCCATCGGAAATTGTTTCCAGGAACTCCAGCCACTGATCTCAACGCGCATCGCGTCGAGTCAAAGTCCCGCGTCCTAAGTATATAAAGATTCGAGTGAGAGGCGACCGAGATCTTTTACTGGACGAACGCCGGTCTGGCTAGCCAATGCCATGCCACGGAGGCGATATCGACGCGAACTGCGGTAATCTCTTGGCGTAAGGAACCTACCTGAAAAAGTAAAGGCGGGTTTGAAACCCCGCCTTTACGAGCTTATCTGCCAGCGCAAATACTTTTGGAGTTTCGGCTATTCCGAAATATCCAACAGTATGCCGTCCGGATCCGCGAAAGCATGCTTACCGATGGGGCAGGCGTCGAGATCCTTCACCAGGCCGCCGCCTTGCGGACCACCGCCAACTTTTTTCGCAGCGGATTCGGGATGCTTGCTTGCAAGCTCATCCAGCTCTTTCTGGGTTTTTTCGACGCTTTCGACGTGAAAACCGACGTGATCGAAACCTTGTCTTAAGCTTCGATAGTAGCCGTCATGGCAGCGCCGGATGATCAGACGGACCTTACCATCGGTCAGTGTAATCGAACCTTCTTCGCCGCCCTCTTCGACACCTTTCAATTCAAGGACCTTGGTGTAAAACTCGGCAACTTCTTCGGGTTTGCGAGCGCGCAGCGCGATGTGATTCAGCCAGCGGGGCTGCTCCCAGCCGTCGGCAAGATAGCCCTCCCGTACGTTCTCCTGCCCCTTCTGTGATAAATCGAACTGCGTTCCAGTCGGATCTTGCGCGCGGGTACCAGCGAAAGGCACATATGTGAGCGCCCGCGTGTGCAAAAGCTCCGGATAAAAACGATTCAGTCGATCGACGGCTTCCTTGACGTCATCGACCTCAAAGCCAAAGTGGTCAATTCCTTGCTGGCTTCCGGGGCGTTTTGCCAGCAGTGCTAATCCGATGACGCCGTCACTGATGTGACCGCGATCTGGATTGGACTTGCCGTTTTCGTCCACTAATCCGGTGGTGATTTGTTTCATCCCGAAGATCGTATTGTAGAACTTGAATTCACTGTCATACCGTTCGGTGCACGTGGCGAGATGGCGAATTTTCGCGATCATGACGATGCTCCTTCGCAGGTTAGGTTAGCTCACTTCTAGGTCAGCCGTCCCGAAGTTGTCAAGCGACGGCCGGAAGACAAAAAACATCCGTTTGTTGTTCGGAATCTTTGAAACCGCTTTTCATTTGTTGCTCTCCGGCCGAGGAAAAGCGTACGACCTCCCGGACTCCCCTAGCGGACCGTTTCGGTCGGGTAACGAGAGTGAATACCGAGAATCCCTCGATACGCGCTTCGCGCACTCGGGAGCTCGGATCAAAGCCAGTGCCGAAAAGGCCCGGGAGACTACAAGCCATAATGCATTGACCGAATTCAGATGCCTTGCTAGTGTCGCGCTTCATCCAGCAGGCTCTTTAAAGTGAGATGGAGTTGAGGCGTGCATGCATAAACCGATCGCCGCTTTTTTCCTATTTTCCATTTTATTCCTGAGTTTCTTGCCGGCGTCGGCGCAACTCAAAAAAATTCGCTTTTCGACAACGTCTATAGCGGTCACCGAGCTTCAATTCCGCATCGCGCAAATGAAAGGTTTTTACCGCGAAGAAGGACTCGATCTCGAAACCCTGCTGATACGCGGTTCGGTCGGCATGCAGGCATTAATCGGCGGCTCCGTTGACTATTCGTCGGCGGCGGGTTCGATCATCGCCGCCGGCGTGCGCGGCGCGCCGGTGCGCCTCGTTCTGATCGTCAACTCCAAGCCGCAATTCGATCTGGTTGGCCAACCAGACATTAAAACGGTGCCGCAGCTCAAGGGTAAAGTCGTGGGCATTTCTTCACGTGGCGGTGCCGTCGATCTGCTGACGCAGTTAATTCTGGTCAAGCACGGACTGATACCTAACAAAGACGTCACTTCGATTGTCATCGGCACGCCGGAAGAGCTGGCGACGGCATTGCGTACCGGCCGGATCGCGGCGTGCCTGCTCTCTCCGCCGCGACAACTCCTCCTTTATCGCGAAGGCTTCAGCAGGCTCGCTTATTCCGGTGACTACCTTCCGAGTTATCCGTCGGGAGGCGTCGGTGCCACCGAGGAAAAAATCAAAAACAATCCGGCCGAGGTGTTGTCCTTCGTGCGCGCCAGTCTCAAAGGGCTGCAATACTATTCCGACCATCGTGCGGAGTCGATCGACATAATTTCGAAATATCTCGGCGTCAAAGATCTTTCTTTGGCGGGCGAAGTCTACGACCTCCACCTGAGCCGCATGGGCGGTGTTAGCTATTTGGAAGATTCATGGATGCGCGGCGCGATTGATTTCACCAAGAAGAGCATGGGCGTAACCAAGGAGATTCCGCCGAGCCAGGTGTTCGATTTCAGCTTTGTCGAAAAAGCATTAGGACGGACACGTCACTAACCCTAACATCCCTCGTTGTAATCTCCGCTCCGATCACAAACACAAGACCTGGGTTGCTTTCCTTCAAAGGAAACCAACCCGGGTCGTCGCTTGGCAACAACGCATTCGATCAAACCGCTTTCAAGTTTTTGTTGAAGTGATCGAGCGTCCGCTGCCAAGCCAGTT
>JBIOXP010000597.1:0-4235 GCA_044869705.1 Binatia bacterium
GCGTGGCTTCCGCCGTAGCTTTGAGAAACGCGTAAAGCAAATTGGGATTGGACTTGATGCTCTTTTCCGTGGTGCCGTAGGCAAGGTGTAGGCCCGGTACATTGGTTTGCGCGATATCGATCAAAAGGTTGAGTCCGGCGTCGCGTGCCTTCAACGTGTTGGGCGCCGAAAGCGTTCCGGCTGAAGTTTTACCGTTCATGATGGCGGTCAGAATGGCGGGAATCGTTTGAACGTAGAGAAAGCTTACGTCCTTTTCCGCGATGCCGCCGACTTTTTTGATCGCCTCGCGAGTGGCGATTTCGGTCGACGTGCGCGGCGTGGTCACGGCAATCGTCTTGCCCTTGAGGTCGAGGAGCGTGCCTACGGCTTTGGCGCCCCATAGCTGAAAGATAAAGCGCTGTAATGAGGCGCCGATATATTTTACCGGCACATTCTGCAATCGCGCATTGACCAAATCCGGTCCCGAAGAAATCACGTCGACTTCACCGGCCACCAGCGCCTGCAGCGCTACCTGCGAATTGAGCATTTTCAAGCTGGCATCGAGCCCGTGTTTTTTAAAGAGTCCGTTCTCCTGCGCCACCCAAAGCGGAGTGAAGGCGCCGCTGGCTTGGGTATAGGAGACGGCGAAGGAAGATTTTTCCGGCTTGCCGCCCAACTCGGCGGCGGCCGATAATGAGAGCGAAAGGAAACTCACTGCCAGCGCGAGCACGAATAAGACCGGACCTGGTCCGCAAACTTCGTTTCGGTCAGCAGTAAGCATGTTCCACCTCCTCAGTGGCGTCTCGATATCAGAGTCAAGAAGTCGCCGTCAAACATAGGCAGATAGTCTATTGACGTCGATCGGGGGCAGCATGCTGCCCCCGATCAGCCGGGCGCGGTTGACACGCGGTGCTTTGTCTCTATAGATTTTTGCCGCAGCGTGCTGAAAAAAAATGATAGGCCTTTTCGGAGGGATTCGATAATGGCGGAAAACAATGAACCGGCTGCGGGGGGGCAGGGCGCATATCAAAAACTACTAGAGGACTTGCCTCGTACCGGGCCGGGAACTCGCGCCGGCGAGATGTTGCGGCGCTACTGGCACCCCGTGTACCTGTCGGCCGGATTGAAGGATATCCCCGTGGCGGTCAGAATGCTCTGCGAAGATCTCGTCTTGTTTCGCGACGGCAAAGGCCAGCCGGGTCTGCTCGGTATTCATTGCCCGCACCGGCTCGCGTCACTGGAATATGGGCAGGTGCGCGAGGACGGGCTCATGTGTTCTTACCACGGATGGAGATTTGATACGCGCGGGCGTTGCATCGATCAACCTCTGGAGCCGCGCGACAGCGCGCTCAAAAACAATATTTGCCATCTTTGGTATCCGGTCGAAGAGTGGGGCGGTGTCCTTTGGACTTATATGGGACCGGAAAAGGAGAATCCGCCGCCGCTGCCGAAAATCGACGTGCTCGCGCGCACCGACGGCGAGCTCAAGCTCGTCGACGGAGACGTGCGGAACTACAACTATCTCAACTGGATGGAAAACTTCGCCGATATGGGACACGCGACCGTGCTGCACGGGCTGGTGGTTCGCGATATTCCCGACGAGCTCAAGCCCTACAATGATTACAGCATCAAGAACTGGACGCCGCTGCCCATCGAACATGTGGAGACGGGTTACGGGATGAAAACCGTTTCGGTGTTGGATACCGGCGATCCGAAAATTAAGTTCGTCAACACCTGGGCGCTCGCCATGCCGATTCACTGGCGCTTTTCAGGGATTCGATCGGGGTTCCCCCCCGACTTTACCGATGAGCGCCAAGAAGGAGGCGGCATGATTCGGATTATCGACGACCTACATTTTGAATTGATTCGCTACACTCTCATCCGCAAAGGGAATTTTACCGGCGGCTGGACGTTCGGGTTGCCGGCGGATTTGAAAGGCACGGCGGAAGAGAAAAACTACGACAAGAGAAAATACAAAGGCTGGGAGGGCATTCCAGCGCTGGAGGATCTCGTTTTGCAAGAATCTCAGGGAGCAATTCCTGACCGGCGGCTCGAACATTTGGCCTCTTCCGATCGAGGCGTGATTATGTTGCGGCGTCTTTGGCATCAGGCCATGCAAGACGTTGCGGCGGGGAAAGATCCGAAAGGAGTTATCCGCCAAGAAAACGGCATGCTAGAAGTCGACACGTTTCACGGCCACATCAAAGCTAACGAGCTCAGGATCGGTCCGGAGAACATGCCGTCCTCAATTAACGGCGGAGGCCTGATCCGAGACAAGAACGGCAATTTGGTCTTTGCTTGACGTTGATCGAGGCAGCGGCGTTGGTCCGCCTATTTTTTGTAGGTGATCCGGTAAATCGCTCCCGCCTCATCGTCTGATACCAGCAGTGCGCCATCAGGCATGACGAGGACATCGACGGGTCTTCCCCAGGCGCGGCTTCCCTGCAGCCAACCCTGGGCGAAAGGTCGGTACGACACTGCTTTATTGCCCTCGAGCTCGACGACAGTGACGCGATAACCGATCGGCGTGCTGCGATTCCATGAGCCGTGTTCGGCGATAAAGATTTGATTTCGATATTCCGACGGAAACATCGAACCGGTATAGAAACGCATGCCCAAGGCGGCGACGTGGGGACCGAGGTTTTGTGCAGGCGGCGTGAACTCACTGCACGGTTTCTTTTTGCCGTACTCAGGATCGGGAATATCGCCGCCATGGCAATACGGATAACCGAAATTTAGCCCTGCTTTCGCGGCATGATTCAGTTCGTCAGGCGGAACGTTGTCTCCCAGCCGATCGCGGCCATTATCGGTAAACCAAAGCTCCTTGGTTTGCGGATGCCAAGCAAATCCCACCGTGTTGCGAATACCGCGAGCGAATACCTCCAGATTGCTGCCGTCGGGTTTCATGCGCATGAGCGCGGCATAGCGATCGGCATCCGGCTCGCAAATATTGCACGGCGCGCCGACCGGGACGTAGAGATCTCCGTCGGGCCCGAAAGCAATAAACTTCCAACCATGCTGTCGATCCCGAGGAAAGCGATCAGTGACAACAATGGGTTGTGGCGGGTTCTTTAGACGCGCTTCGATGTCGTCGTAGCGGAGCACGCGATTGATCTCCGCGACGTAAAGCGCACCATCTTTGACGGCGACGCCGTTGGGCATATTGAGCCGTTCAGCAATCACCAATGGTGTTTTGATTTGCGCGCCTTCATCGCTTGTCTGAACCGCATAAACTTTACCGCCACTACGGTTACCGACAAACAGCGTGCCTTTCGGGCTGAGAGCCATAGAGCGCGCGTTTAGAACTCGTGCGTAGAGCTTGATCTCAAAGCCGCCGGGTAGAGTGATCTTGTCGGTAGGAAGATTGTCACTCGCGGCGAAGGCGCTTGGCGTTGCGGCGCTACTCACAAGCACGAGAGAAATCGAGAGCACGGCGAACAAGGAATAAATCAGCTTCACTTCTACCTCCGCATGGAGCGTCGCGCACTTGCCGCTGCAACCACCGCGCCAGCACTGATAGAACGGGCAATCTCTCTCAAGGACGGTTGTGAGCTTCTTTAGCCGCTGCGCAAGAAAGTGGCGCATCAAGGGCGAAATCTCTGACAAGTGTAGGTAAACGTCCACAGACGGATGCGACACCGCCCCTGGGCACCGACGCCTCGGTTAGAGCGATGCGACGGCTGTCAGCCTTTTGGCCTTTCAATTGCTGCCCTGCAACTGACGATGAGCCGATCGACACCGGTTTCACAGGCGATTTCGTCATGAAGCTGAAAGCGCTCGACTTCTGGCCGCCTCAGGAGTGGAAAGCGGACACGCAGACACTCGCCTCTGAAGATGCCCTCGATGCTACGGATGTGAGCGCTTCGGTTCCGTTGAACAGTTCCGACACTCTCGAGTCGACGGTGAGCCACATCACTCACATTTATGCAAGCACGGTCCGAGTGCCGGAGCATTTGGCGACGAGGTGGGTGCTCGTGATCAGCGGCGCGAGTCCCAGCAAAAGCTCGAGAGAAATCGGCGAGCTGGAAATCGAATCCGAAGTGCCGCAGTGACGGCTATGTAAAACACTCTTCAATACTTTCGCGTCCAAGGAGGCTCTATGAAGGCTTTCAAACCCTTTCTTCTTCTCAGTTCACCGTTCGCTCTGACCGGATGTCAGATGATCGGCGACATTTTTAAGGCGGGTGTATGGACCGGGGTCGTTCTCGTGGTTGCGGTGGTCGGGATTGTGATCTGGCTGATTGCGCGCAGCTTCA